>JAHEEB010000922.1:0-1826 GCA_024640925.1 Bacteroidota bacterium
TGGGCATCCAGAATAAATCGCGGATAAATATGGTTATCCGGCGAAATGTCGTTAATACCTGAAATATCAATGGTTTCAAATGTTGGATATAGAGATATATAATCATTCTCATTTAACCTGGAGGTTATTTTAACGGGTTTGCTGTTTATTAATATTAGAGCTACCTCAGATCGCGGAATTCCTATCGATTCTATAACTTCAGCTACGGTTATGGGTGTTTTATAGCAAATATTGAGCGTCCTTTGCCTAAGATGTTTCGGTAAAAAATCGTTTAATCCCGAATAAATCCTGATGTGAAAAGTCTTTTTGATAGAAATCTCACTCATAAGAAAGATTTATGGAAACATTTAACGAAGTTAATTCAGTTTTTAATCTATCTGTGAAATAACCCGGATTAAACACCAAATAATTGCCAGGCGAAATAAATTGATAAATTTCTTTTTGTGGATTTTCGAGAATTCGTGGCTACTTGCAAGTGTCCTGGAACGATTTTTTAGCCACGAACCGACCAAAGGGAGCTCATCGAAGATAATGCACGAATAAGTTTTTCTTTGTTGCATTAGAATAGTACGAATGTTTCGGCAATGCCGAACTTTTTTCGCTATTTTCCTTTTATTTTTTTTCTTCCTCTTTCATTCATGAATTGGAGGCAATGATTTTTATCGGTTAGGAATCAATTTTTTCCACCGATTGATAAAATGATAGAAACGAAAATTTATCTATATCTGGAAACCGAAAGTATTGAGTTTTAATGATTCAGAAGCAACACTAAATCTGTAACTACGCATAACGCACTTGTAATTAAATCATTTGGGGCTATTTTTATTTGTAATCCACGAATGCCGGCACTTATAAATATATGATCGTAAAGAATACAACTTTCGTCAATGTATGTTGGATATTTCTTTTTCATGCCCAGCGGGGAACATCCGCCACGAATATACCCGGTTAGTCCAAGTATTTCTTTCATGGGAACCATTGCTGAATTTTTATTGCCCGATATCTGGGCAGCCTTTTTCAGATCTAATTCTTCGCCACCAGGTATAATACATACAAAAACACCTGTTTTGTCTCCTTGAAGTACCAGTGTTTTAAATACCTGGTCGATGTTCTGACCGAGCTTTGAAGCAACAGCTGTGGCGCTAAGGTCCGATTCATCTGCTTCATATTCCACAAGTTCATAACTAATTCCGAGTTTATCGAGAATACGGGCAGCATTTGTTTTGGTCATATCTCTTTCTTCTCGAATTTGTCAATCATTTCTCCGGCTATACTAATATCAGGAGGATGGTTGGGGAGTTCACCCCTGTTAAACCATGCAGCACTAGTTATCTCTTTGTTATCAGGAACAATAGTTTGTCGTTCATCTGCTTCAGCAAAGAATCCAATCATCATTGACCCAGAGAATGGCCAAGGCTGGCTTTTGTAATATCGTATATTTTTTACATCAAGGCCCACTTCTTCTTTTACTTCACGAATTACTGTTTCCTCAAGCGATTCGCCAATATCGGCATATCCCGCAATTAGCGAAAACCAGTTTTCTTTGAAACTAGAATTATGTGCCAGAAGTATTTTATTGTTACTTACTATTGCAACAATAATTGCTGGAGAAATTTTTGGAAAAACAGTAGTATTACAATCAGGACAGATAATTGCTCGTTCATCTGGTTTTTCTATGGTTTTTGAGCCGCATTTTCCGCAATACTTATTTTGAGAATACCAGTTCATTAAATGGTATGCTACAATGCTAATCCATGCAATTTCTTTCTGTTTAAACGTCCTGAAAAAACTAATCTCTTTGTAAACATATTCACAGGCTGGCATTT
>JAHEEB010000922.1:1836-2626 GCA_024640925.1 Bacteroidota bacterium
AGAAGCTGTTTTCGGTTTTATCAGTTAACCCAGGGATTTCCCTTCCTTTTGGTATTTCATATCCTTCGCCAGAAACTTTTAATAAGATTGAATTTTCTTTAAAATGAAAAATATAATCATTTTTTTCTATTGAAATTCCACTTTTAAACTTGTTATCAAACTGGTGTGGCAATATTTCATGAATCATCTTTTATTTGAATTTTTAATTCATACCGTTTTACTTAAGTAAGCGGTTGTTCACTTTTACATTTTTAAGGGTTACTCCCTGTATCAGGTTTTTATTGAACTTGTTGTAGGCAGCTTCAATGGTTAAATTTTCGAATGTGAAGTTTGATAACCGATCGTTTTCGGTAATTCCAACATCAAAGAAAACATCACATTTCAAATCGATATTTCTTAAAACAATATTTTCCGAATAGGACAGGGGCACATCCTTACGTCCTTTCAGATCGAAAAACTGTGTCCATGGTTTAATATAAATAAGACTATGTGCCTGTCCAGTAATATTCTCAACGGTTATAAACTCGTACAACTGAGGTGTATCAGGTCTCATTTTTAGCCATAACAACCTCATTGCTTCATTAATATGAATATTGCGCATAATAATATTTTTGTTATGTATCGATTCGCTTCCACATGTTAATGCAGCATGGCAAAAGCCGAATTCGCAATCTTCTATAATTATATTCGTGTTTTCTCCATTGTTGGTATCCTTATCGGCCCATGGACCTTTTCCCCCTTTTAAAGCAATGGCATCGTCATTTACCGACATGTAGCACCCTTTTATCAG
>JAHEEB010000923.1 GCA_024640925.1 Bacteroidota bacterium
CCAAAAACATAATTTCCAATGTATCCGCACTGCGAAGTAGGTATAGTATCCACCAGGGGATAGCTCTACCTTAGCAGCATGAAAAGAAATCAGAAGTATACCAAGGAGCAGATGTACCAAGCCATTGAACAATGTATGCAGGATGGGCTTAGTCACATGCAATTCTGCAAACGGGCAGACATAAACTATCAAACTTTTAAATTTTGGGTAAAGAAGTATAACAGGGAGAAAGGCACAGGAAGATCTATGGCGCCTACTTTTATGCCCGTGCAGGTTGTTCAGCCGGTTCAATTTGACCAGTCAAGGGATGAACCAGAATCCATTATCATAACCTATCCCAATGGCATACGGGTGAGTTGCCCGGTAAGTGTACCGCAGGTTACTTTAAAAACACTACTGAAACCCTGATTTATATGTTTGCATTATCTTCGGAGAATAAATTTCATCTCTACAGCCAGCCAACCGACATGCGTAAGAGTTTCGATGGCTTATCCGGTATAGTCCAAAACACGTTGGGCAGCAACCCTTGCAACAGTGATGTGTTTATTTTCATCAACAAACGGCGGGATAAAATAAAACTCCTGCATTGGCAGGGCATCAGTTTTACACTTTATTATAAGAGGTTGGAAAAAGGAACTTTCGAACTTCCGCGCTACGATTCCAGTGTTGGGAGCATAACACTCAGTTATGCCCAGATGGTAATGATAGTAGACGGGCTATCCATAAAAAACATCCATAAAAGAGAACGTTATTGTGCAACAGTCTAAAGCGGGTATTTATTAACAACCTGGTTAAAAATTGTGGATAACAAAACACTTCGCAAACCTATACTACAAAGCTATTTTCCTAGTTTTGAAGCATGGCTTCGACATTGGAAAATAAGACTACCCAGGAACTGATAGAGATTATAATAAATCTTGAATCGGAGAAAGGTCATATGGAGTTTCAAATCAGCCAGATGCGGTTCCAGATAGACCAGATGAACCGGTTGCTCTATGGCGCAAAGCGGGAGCGTTTTATACAGAACACCGATGAAACCCAGATGACCTTGCCCTTTGAGGTGGAACAGGAACCGGAGCCCGAAAAACAGCAGGAAGTTATTACCTACATCAGGTCAAAAAATAAGCATGAAAATCATCCCGGTCGGTTGCCCCTGCCTTCGCATTTACCCGTTGAAGAAATTATTATAGAACCAAAGGAAGACACAACTGGCCTCAAATGCATCGGCAACGAAATAACCGATCAATTGGAACTAGTCCCGGCCAAACTGTTTATCAAAAGGTTTATCCGCCCTAAATACATAAAACCAACAGACGATACAGCTTTAAACCATGAGGGCATAATTGCCGACCTTCCAACATTCCCAATAGAAAAAGGGATAGCAGGCCCCGGGTTGCTGGCACAAATCATGGTCGACAAATTTGTGGACCACTTACCTATTTACAGGCAAATAGAACGCTTCAGCAGGGAAGGTGTTAAAATACCATCTTCGACCCTTAATGGTTGGCAGGAATCGGTTTGTAATTTGCTCGAACCACTATACGATACACTAAAACACCGAGTACTTTCTCAAGGGTATTTACAAGTAGACGAGACCCCGATACAGGTTTTAGACAAATCAAAAAAAGGAAAAACACACCGGGGGTACCACTGGATATATTACAGCCCGATTGAAAAAACGGTGTTCTTTGATTATAAAAACGGAAGATCGCGGGAAGGGCCATCCAGACTGCTTAAAAACTTTAAAGGATACCTGCAAACCGATGGCTATAATGTGTATGAAATTTTTGGAAAAAAAGAATCGGTTACCCTGCTTAATTGCATGGCACATGCAAGGCGTGGGTTCGAAAAAGCATTGGATTATGATAAAACCAGGGCCGAATATGCCATGGGTATGTTCCAAAAGCTTTATGCAATAGAACAAAAAGCCAGGGAAGAAAACCTTACCCCTGAGCAAAGGCATGAACTCAGGCTAGACCAATCGCTGCCCATACTCAACGAATTGGGCAAATGGATAGTTGAAACATATAAAACGGTATTGCCAAAATCAGCGCTAGGCAAAGCACTGGCATATTGTATACCCCGATGGGACAATTTATTGGCCTATTTAAATGATGGATCCTTGGAAATCGACAATAACCTGGCCGAAAATGCTATACGCCCCATTGCCCTGGGCAGGAAAAATTACCTGTTTGCCGGTTCCGAAAGAGGCGCTGAAAGGGCTGCCATGTTCTACTCCTTCTTTGGCACCTGCAAAAAGAATAATATAAACCCGTTTGGCTGGTTAAAAAAAGTATTGGAGGTAATACCCAACTATAAAGTAAACCAGCTATCCGACTTGCTGCCACAAAATTTGAAGCTATAGTTCGCCACTATACCCCAAAGTAAATATTTCTGCAACAAATTTCTATGACCTGCTTGGTAGTGGGGATACTTTCCAATTTCATTAAAATTATAAAAATAAATAAAATCTTTTATTGGCTTGTAACCGATATAATCAATGGGCCGATTGTTTACCACATAGCCTAATTCCAAAGCGGTTTGATACCCCCATTGGTCAATACTGGTCAAAGTAGTATCAATAATAGCGTGAACTAATTTCTGATAATTGATTTTAGCAATAT
>JAHEEB010000202.1 GCA_024640925.1 Bacteroidota bacterium
CACTGTTAATGAATTCTTTGGTTGCTAAATCGTATGCAGTATTCAGACCTTTTACGCCCTGTGTAATGCCATATGCTTTTAATTCCTGAACAACTCCCATAATTTTATCTTTGTCGTTGCCAGGTACTCCGGTTAATACAACTGTAGCGCTACCGGCATAAGTAATAATAGATACATTATCAATAGGTCTGAGTGCCATAACAAGGTTATTTACCGATTGCTGAAGAAGGGTAAATTTTCCACTGTTGCGCATAGAGCTCGAAACATCTAATAACAGAACTATATTATTTGCTGCATATTTGTCCTCGGGCAATATTTCCGAGGTTACGGCCGGTTTTACAACTTCAGGCGCATTGGTGGAGGGCAGAGGCGATGGTACAACCGGGGGAACAACAGCGACAGGTGCAGTCAGGACAGTTTTTTTAGGAGTCAGTTCAATCAAAACATTGGGTTGTGACCGTGGAAGAAAGAAATCAAAACTATAGGGATCATACCCTTCAACTATTGATTTTGCATTGTACTGTCCTATTGGCAACTCTTTAACAGCTTTGCCGTTTTTGTCCATTTTATAAGTAAAATTAGTATTAAAATTATGGGTAAAAGTTACGCTGGCCAAAGGAATTGGCTCCTGTGTAACCTGGTTAATAACTATAATATTCCTGAGGTTTAAATTCGATTGATTCGGAAAACATTCATCAACCGAAATGCAGGTACCTTTTAATGTAACAATATAAGGTTCATTATCGAGGTTGGTAAAAATTTTAATATCCTCAGTGAAATCACCCAGGTTACCAGCTTCATAAAAAACAGAAATTTTGCCTTTTTCACCGGGTTCAAAAAACCGGTGTTCATACCCGACTTTTACATTTGCACTTTTCTCAACAATGAGAATGGCAAATTTTTCCTTCGAAAGGTTTGTAAATTCAATTATTTTGGCAGGATATTTAGCAGTAGCTATACGTCCGAATTCAACCAGGTTTGTCGATAGTTTTACAGATGCTTGGGCATTTATGAACTGTATATTTAAAAAAAGAGAAAATGCAACTATAAATAATACAATTAAGAGGCGATATTTTTTCCCATTTCTCTCGGTGTTGAATTATTTCTAACTCTAAAAATACAAAAACTATCTTATTTCATTGAGAATTAGTCCCCGGTTTTAAAATACCTGAAGTATTCCCCGTTTCCATAATGGCCTGTAAAGAAATATTGTACATTTCGCAGACCATTTATGTTTTTCAACGATTTTAAACTTTGCTTGGTATCCATATTAAAGAAATCATTTGACGCTTCGATCTTATCATTCCTCAGACTAAAAGCATCGCCAGAAAATAGCCATCTGTTATTAACCATGTAACACATGGAGCCGGGGGTATGTCCAGGAACAAGAATCCCTTCAATTTGAGCATTTCCAATTTTAATCACTTCTCTGTTATTTAGTGTAGAATACTCTTTAACAGGCAATTTATTATGAAAAATAAATATTCTGGTCTTGCTTCCATTTACCATTGTTTCTTCTTCTTTCGACAAATAAACCTTAGCCTTATCAAATAATTTTAATGCAGCAACATGATCCTGATCAGAATGAGTAAGAAATACCGCTTCCACTTTTTGACAATTTACATTTAAATCTTTGAGTTCATTCTGAATTTTTTCAATATCATTCCCGGCATCAAAAGCGATAAATTTTTCGTTTTCTTTTATGAGGTAAAAATTAACCATTCCATCGCCAATACATATAACACTGTCTACTAGTATTTTAGAGGGTGAAGGATTCATTGTCTTTCCTTCAGATTGGGCTTTCAGGTTAAACCATGTAAAAAAAACTACAGGAGTAAGTACAATGAAGGCTAATACTGTTAGCAGAATTCTTTTCCGGCTTTTTTTCATAATACAGATGAATTGATTATAGTTTCCTAAATTATAAATTTAGAATATTTAGAATTATAGTTATATCAATTGATTAACTATTATATAAAAAAAAGAGGCTGTCCAAAAAGGTTTATCCGAATGAATTGGCCATCAAAGCACAAAGCCTCAAAGAATTCACAAAGTCCTACAATAACCTCCTGTGGTCCTCCTTGAAAAGGAGGACAGAACAAGTGCAAAGGGAAAGTCTATAGTAATAAAAGATACAAGGGATTCAACAAAAAACAACATAATTCCTATTAGCAGGGTTTCTCCCCTCCTTTTGCAAGGAGGGGGCAGGGGGAGGTTAAGTAGAAAAAATTCTGCAAAAATATTCAGGTCTATAATAAAAATTCTACAATAACCTCCTGTGGTCCTCCTTGAAAAGGAGGACAGAACAAGTGCAAAGGGAAAGTCTTTGGTAAAAAAGCATTCAACAAAATTTTCTTTTGGTAGAAATTAAGAAAAATAGCCCGGAAATTATGTGCATAAAAAAGAGGCTGCCTTTTTGGACAGCCTTAAAGACTTAACCATTGATCAAAGAAATTTATTGCTTGCTTACTTTCAATGTATAACTTTTGTTATTATAATTCATTTCTATAAAATAGAGTCCAGGCACTAAACCGGATATATCCAGAGTTGGATTAAGACCTGTGATAATCTGTTTTTCCATAAGCATTCCTGCCTGATTATAAATATTAATATCTACACCCTGCATTGCATCAATTCCCATTGTAAGGTAATCAGTTGCAGGATTTGGCCAGCATTTAACAGAAGTGATTGTCCCGGTTTCTTCCAGAGAAGTAACACTTTTAGTGTTGTTTTGGGTTACAACAATTACCTGCGAAACTGTTGCTGCTTTAGAAATATTATTATCCCCATCCTGATGTACAGTAATAGTAGCTTGTCCGTTACCTCTGATAATCAATTCAGAACCGAAAACATAAGCAACAGAAGGATTGCTGCTTGTATAATAAACATCGAGCCATGATGAAGAAACTGCATTTAGTTCAATTGTTTCTCCAATTACTTTGCCAGATAAATCCTGATTCCAGGTTATTGCCTGCTGAGCTTTATTGATTACCAAAGTATCTATTATGGCACCAAAATAATTTAAATTATTTATTGATGCTTTTAGGATGTAAACACCTGCATTTATTGGTTTAGATGAGGTACTGTTATATGCCAGGTCAATACTTAAATTTGAAGGACTGGTTTTGATTATAGGCTGTTTTTCATTACCGTCATATACGGTTACTAAATTAGAGACATAAATTTGTGCTAATTTTTTGTAGATGATAATGGTGTCGATGGCTGTTCCGGCGAAATTTTTGTTTTGTATTGAGGCTTCCACTATATACATACCTGCATTTACAGGTAGATTTTCTGAACCGTTATATCGCAAAGAATATTTCATGCCTGCAGGAACATTTAAAACTTCAGCTCTGTGTGGCAATCCATCATATGTAACATTGGAACATCTAAGAGAAATGTTCGTATCTACTTTGGCTATAACTAACGTATCAGAAACGGAACCCTGGTAGTTTTCATCCACAACAACCAGGTTGATTTTGTAAATTCCTGCATAAACAGGTGCCCTGGTAATATCATCATACGTAAGTTTATAGGAAATACCCGAAGGTGTTATCTCAACATTAACCGGATTACCTTTACCATTGTATTTGGTTTCAAGATTTGAGACTTTAATAGTTGCAAATGCTTTTGAAATAGTGAGGGTATCGTTCATTGAACCTTTATAGTTGGGATCTTTCACTTCGGCAATAACTTTATAAAGACCGGCTTTTACCGGAGTTGTTGAAGACCCGTTATAAGTAATGTTAACATTGAGATCTGAAGGTACAGTGGTAACACGTATACTTTTATTGCTTCCATCGTAAGTTGTTTCCATACCTGAAATATGCATTTCAGCCTGGGCCTTTTCAATAATTAAATATGTGTTGGCACTTCCTTTATAATGTTCATTATTAATATTTATTGATATACTGTAAATTCCAGCATTAACAGGTTCTGAAGTTGATCCGTTATAAGTAACAATATATGGTAATCCTTCGGGCATGGTTTCAATGTTAATTCCCTGAGGTGTTCCATTAAATATTTTTGTTAATCCTGATACCATTATTTCCGGCGAAGCTTTTCTAATTGTCAACGCTGTTTGAGTATTTCCCTGGAAGTTGTTGTCAATAACAGAAGCATCAACCTGGTATGTTCCAATTTCAGAAGGAACAGTTGAACTTCCATTGTAAGTTACTTTAATGTTCAATCCAGATGGATTACTTGTTATGTTAACAGGTTTTTCCATTCCGTCATAAATTTGTGACAGATTAGAAACATTAATCTTTACTCTGGCTTTTGTAATAACGAGAGTATCTGTAACGGAACCCTGGTAGGTTGGGTCATTAATAGTAGCTACAACCACATATTTACCGGCATTAACAGGAAGAACCGAACTTCCGTTATAGGTAATATCGGTTGTTAAATTTGAAGGAATAGTTGTAACTGCAACTGGTCTTTCAGAACCGTTAAAGGTTTGTATTTTATTAGAAATACTGGCTGATGCAATGACTTTTGTAGTCATCTGGGCTTGTATCATTAGTGGTGCCAGAAAAAGTGAGAGAGTGATAATGATACGAATTTCCTTATTCATTTTTTTTTGATCTTAATGGTTATTCAAGTATACGCAAAATGGTGATAATGATCATCTTTTTTACATTAACCGCTCATCTTTTTACATGGATTACATCATTTTTCATGTCGATGTAATTATTGGGTAAAAAGTATATGTAATTCCATGAAAACTAGAAGAAAAGAACAATAGGAATATCCAATGGTAATTCCTTGATTAAGTTAGATTTCACTGATAGATAATTGGCTTCTAATTAATTTTGCCCTAAGGACGAATTGCTCAATTTGTCATTAAACCCAAATTGCTATTAGAGAATGAGTAATGATTAAGAAATCGTAACCCAGCATTTTTTGCAACTGCTGTAAACAATTTCTAATTCGGGTTAAAAAAAAAGCTGTCCGGTATTTTGGACAGCCTTTGGAAGATTTAACCATTGATCAAACAATTATTGTTTGCTTACCTTTAATGTATAACTCTTATTAATATAATTCATTCTCAGGAAATAAAGTCCTGGAACTAATCCAGTTAAATCTATGGTCGGATTTAAACCAGTTATAATCTTTTTCTCCACTAACAAACCTGCCTGATTATAAATATCAATATCAATATTCTGCTCAGTTCCAATATCTAAAGTGATGTAACCTGTTGAAGGATTTGGCCAGCATTTTATATCCGGCTTGAAACTTAATACTTCTATAGGGGTAACACTTTTTATGCTATTCTGTGTTACAACTACTTCCTTTGAGACAGATGTTGCCTCAAGAACATTATTATCCCCATCCTGGTGTGCAATAACAGTAGTATGCCCAATCCCAGTAATAATCAATTCAGAACCGAAAATATATGCGACAGAAGTATTGCTGCTAGTATAATAAACGGTTAATCCCGACGAAGAAACTGCATTAAGAGCAATTTCTTCTCCAATTGCCCGGTTAGAAAGATCCTGATTCCATGTTATAGATTGTATGGTCTTATTGATTACCAAAGTGTCTATAACTGCGCCAAAATAATTTTGACTGTTTATAGTTGCTTTCAGAATATATAAGCCTGCATTAATTGGTAAGGTGGTGCCTTTATATTCAAGATCTACGATTAAACCCGTTGGATTGGTTTTGATAGTTGGTTGTTTTATAGTACCATCAAAAGTTGTCTCCAAATTTGAAAGGTAGATTTGTGCAAATTTTTTATAAATAAATAATGTGTCAATAGCTGTTGCTGTGTAATTTTTGTTCTGAATGAATGCTTCCACTATATACATATCAGCATTAACCGGAGGGTCTATTGAACCGTTATATAAAACAGAGTATTTCATATCTGAAGGTACAAATAAGATTTCTGCGCTATGGGTAATACCATTATAAGTAGAATTTGTGCATCGTATAATTATACTCGTATCTTTTTTTGAAACAATTAAGGTATCCGAAACAGAACCCTGGTAATTTGTATCTGTAACAATCAGGTCTACCTTGTAAACGCCAGCATTAACCGGTGGTCTGATAATATCATCGTATGTTAATTTATATTTAACATCCGATGGACTTATTTCAACAGTAACCGGATTTGAGTTGCCACTATATCTGGTTTCGAGATTCGATATTTTAATATCGGCCAATGCCTTTAAAATAGTGAGTGTATCGTTAATAGAACCCTCATAATTTGGATCACTTACTTCAGCAATAATCTTATAGGTGCCAGCTTTTACAGGAGCTTGAGAAGAACCATTGTATGTAACATTCACTTTCAAATCGGAAGGAATTGTTAGGACATTTACACTTTTGCTGTTTCCATCGTAAGTTGTTTCAGTTGCTGATAGATTCATTCCGGCCTGAGCTTTTTCAATTATCAGGTAAGTGCTGACACTTCCTTTATAATTTTCTGTATTAATAACTATGGAAGTATTGTAAATTCCTGCATCAACGGGTTCAGAAGCAGAACCTTTGTAAGTAACAGTAAAAGGTAATCCTTCTGGTATTGTTTCAATATTGATCCCCTGTGGCATTCCGTTGTATGTTTTATCTAGTCCCGATAACATTATTACAGGAGTAGCTTTATTTATTGTTAAAGCTGTCTGGGTACTTCCCAGGTAATTATCATCAACAACGGATGCTGTAACGATGTATATTCCGGTCTCGTCCGGAAGAGTAGAACTACCATTGTAAGTTAAATGAATATTTAACCCGGATGGGTTGGTTGAAAACTTAACAAATTTTAAGGTTCCATCATAAACCTGTGATAGGTTTGTAACGTTGACTTTTACCTTGGCTTTTGCAATAACAAGAGTATCTGTAACGGATCCCTCATAAAAAGGATCGTTAATTGTAGCAACAACTACATATTTTCCAGCATTGATCGGAAGGTTAGAACTTCCGTTATAGGTGATATCGGTGGATAGACCTGCAGGAACTGTTGTAACGGTAACATATCGGCCTGTTCCGTTATAACCCTGCAATTTGTCTGAAATACTGGCTGATGCGCTGATTTTATCAGTCATCTGGGCTTGTATTATAAAAGGTGCCAGGATAAATACAAGTGCTGTAATGATACGATTTTCCTTTTTCAT
>JAHEEB010000011.1:0-6154 GCA_024640925.1 Bacteroidota bacterium
TTTCGGGAAATAACTCTGCTTTTAACGGAATATGGGACCTTACCAGTGCCAATGTTAATGCTGCTGCTGTCACAGCTATTGAGGGAGCCGGAGAAAATTCCTTTGGATTTGGCTCCATTGAAATCAGCGAAGGAAATAAAGTAATTCTTAACCATAAAAAATGTGCCGGAGATACATTGATTCTAAATTTCAGTGGTGACGGAAAAGTGGTAATTTCGCAAGATGTATGGGTTAAAAAATTTGTATTGAACAGTACTACTCAGGATACAGGTGTTTACAGCGCAATAACAAACCCTGACATTTTTGAAAGCGATGCCAAACTTTTTGTAGGTAGATCGGAACCAAAAGATACAATACCGGCAACAGATACAACAACCACTGACACTATCACAGAAATTCATTCCGTAATCTATCGTTATGGGTCGTTGGAAATCAATGGAACAAATTCAATTGTAAAAATTTATAATTTAAAAGGTGTACAGGTTGCCGCTATAAAACAGGAAAAATCTATTTCCCTTTTAAACCTTGAACCTGGAATATATATAGTTCAATATATTATTGATGGAAATTTTGGAGTACTAAATATTTTATTATAATTCATATTTATTAGGTTAATAGTCATGTACTTAATGTTACCCCCAGTTTTTGAATTGGGGGTATTCATTTTGTATAACTAAAAATTCAAATCCTCTGGTTCGCCGGCTATTTTTCTACCTTCAATAATTTGTTCTTTTATAAATTTAACTCTTAAATCATTTGTGCTATCCCATTCCCCTGCAATATCTATCCCTAATACCAATTTATTCTCTTTTATTTCATAAGCATTGCGAACAGCCTCAGCTAACCATAAGCGCCAAACAGAAGTTGCAGCATCTCGAGTTGCTTCAAACCACGAAGGATTTTCCTTAACAGGAATGTCTGTTTCCGATTTCATTAAAATTTCAATTGCCCAGGAAAGATCCTCTTTATACCAACTATAATTGTTCCGTTCAAATGCTTTTTTTTGTTCTCTCAACAAAGGAGTTTCATATTGTTTCATAAATAATTCTTCCATTTTATCAACGGATACATAATTATAAGGTTGTGTCGGTTGAGGCGGGTTTTTTTTCCTTTGTTCATTTAAAAAAATATTTCTGTATTTTTCTTCTTTTTTACCTCTCTTATCTTCCAGATGCTGATATCCTTTAATCTCTGTCCGCATTTCGAAATATTCATACCATTTTGAAAAATTCTCCTGGTCCTCTTTATCAAATGGATATTCCTGCCACTTTATATAATCTGGACTAGCACTGAATACAGCATATTCAAGAATAAAATCACATAAAATTTCAACTTCATTTGGTTTTATAGGTTCAATAAATTTGCAATGATTAATATTTGCTTCAAATAATAAAAAACTCTTTGAAATTTCAATTTCGGGCAATTCAATTTTTTCCGATCTCCAAAGACATTGAAGATCATATAATTTTTTTTGTTGGATAATGTTTAGATATTCATTTCCAAGCTCAAGCAATTTGTTTTCCTCCTCTGTATCCCTCTCATGATAAATTTTCCCATATAATAAATAAGAGGTTTTTACCCGTGAATAATGATCAATAAAACTCCTATTGTTATGATCCTCATATTTATCCCAAAACGATTGATAAATCGGATTATTCTCCAGATCACTTCTAATCTCTTCTTTCAGTTGATCGAATTCCTCATTTGTTCCCATTGAACTAGATTTGGTGTTTAGTACCAGAAAGGTATTAAAATTTTAAAATGATTTAGTACCGAATTAATCGAAGATTATAAAAACATCTTATGATTATCATCAAATTGCACTACGAGTGTCATTTAGCATTATCAATCGCTCTATGATAACCATTAAAACTTTTTCGGGAGGCATTAAAAAATCTTTGTTTTAAATCAAATGCCTTTCGCTGTGTATTAAGATTCTTTCAACCTTCGACGTAAAGCGCATTTACAGCCCGGGTTAAATAAAAAAAACTGCAAGGTAGAAACTTTGCAGCTTTCATATTTTATTCGGTTTATTAATCCTGAATAAGAGTAATATCTTCTTGAGCTACAATATTTGTAGAAGAGTTGCCAACAAGTACTGTAAATATACCTTGTTCTTCAACCCACTCTTTTTCTTCCGGATTGTAAAATGAAAACGCATTTTTATCAAGCAAAAATTCAACTGTTTTCGTTTCACCTTTCTTTAGAGACACTTTTTCAAAATCTTTTAGTTCTTTTATAGGCCGCGGAAGTGAAGCTTTTTTATCGGCAACATACAATTGTAATACTTCCGATCCATCATAAGCGCCTGTATTGGTTACATCAATTTTTACTGAAATAATATCGTCTGACATAAATTCCTTTTTATTAATAACCAGGTTTGAAAAACTGAAAGATGTGTATGACAGTCCAAACCCAAATGGAAACAATGGTTTCACATTACTTTTATCATAATACCTGTAACCCAGAAATATACCTTCGGAATAGGTAACTTTCAAATTGCTGTCATTATCCCAATAGCTGTTAAATGTTGGATTATCTTCAAGTCTGGCTTCAAACGAAACAGGAAGCTTGCCCGAAGGGTTCGTGATCCCAAAGAGTATTTCCGCAACAGCAAGCGATCCTTCCTGACCAGGATACCAGCTATGGATTAACCCTTTGGTCTTATCAAGCCATTTGCTCATATCAACATTACCACCAGCATTTAGAACAACAACATTATTTGGATTGGCTTCAGCCACTTTTGTAATTAATTCAGACTGATTATAGGGTAATTCAAATGTACGATCAAACCCCTCTCCTTCTGTTTCTCTGCTAAAACCAACACAAAGCACAACTAAATCGACAGTTTTTGCCAGATTAACAGCATGGGCTATATAATCTGCCGGTTGCATACCTTTCAGTTCACGTTTGTCTGAAGCAAAACGGATAACTGCATCGCCACCAGACTGGAAGTAATCCAATTCAATCCGGTATTCACGACCAGCTATAAAACTCTCTTCGTATTGCCGAATAGTTTCACCCTGGTTTTGCCAAAGTGTTATGACCTTCCTGCCATCTATAGATAATCTATAACCATCATCTCCTGAAACCCCAAATCGATATATACCAGACTTCGAGGGTTTAAAGAAACATGTAAACCGAATTGAAAAGTTTTGTTTGGGTACTTTTTCAAACTCCATGTCCTTGCTTTCGAGGTTTAGGTTTTCATACACATGCGAATAGATAGCATTACCTTTCAGTTCTGTATTACCAAAGAATTCGGCACGTATTCCTTTTATTCTTTCATTTTTTTCGTAAATATAAAAATCGGAATTTTTAAAATACCCGTCTGGTAACCTAACTCCTGTATATACACCAGGATCATAAGTAACTATAACATCTGAATCTGCAATTTGCTTAAGAGCTTCGAAATACGACATGGGATGTAACGGATTAACAAAAGAACTTCCTCCTCCCCCGGTAACCGCCGGATGGCCATTGGGACCTATAACAGCTATTTTTTTGTATTTTTTCCTGTCAAGTGGCAGAATACTATCCTGGTTTTTTAAAAGTACAGTTCCTTCACGAGCAGCATCAATAGCAATATTTCTTACAAAAACAGAGTCAAGCAGATATCCTTTGCTGATATCGGGATTTTCAATTAAGCCAAAACGCATGTATTCACGGAGAATCCTTCTTACTTTATCGTCAATAATATCTTCATCAATAATCCCTTTTTCGATGGCAGTCTTCAATGTATCTGGATTCATCATAATGCCCGAAGGCATTTCCAAATCAAGTCCACCCTTGGCGCATGCAATTCCATCGTATGTCGAAACCCAGTCAGACATAACAAAACCCTTAAATCCCCAATCTTTTTTGAGGATCTGGTTTATCAGTTCGTCGTTTTCTGATGCATGTATACCATTAACAAGATTGTAGGATGTCATAACTGTTGCTACTTCTCCTTCCTGAACTGTGGTTTTAAATGCCGGAAGATATATTTCATGAAGGGTTCTTTCGTCCATATCAGATGATACCTTGTGTCGGTTATAATCTTGATTATTAGCAGCATAATGTTTAGCAGAAGCCATTACACCTTCGTTTTGCATACCTTTTGTGTACTGAGCTGCTATTTGTCCTGCCAGGTATGGATCTTCGCCAAGATATTCAAAATTGCGGCCACAAAAAGGCGACCTGTGTATATTCATTGCCGGACCAAGCATAACATGCACATTTTTCGCACGTGCTTCGCTGCCTATTGCTTTTCCTACATTGTAGGCCAACTGTTTATTAAATGAGGCTGACAAACAGATACTTGCCGGATACGAAGTAGATGGGCCATAGTTTCTAACACCTGTCGGACCATCGGCAAAACGTATTTCTGGAATTTCGAGTCTTTCAATTCCACGAATATAGAAAGAATTGTACCCTCCAATGAAAGCAAGTTTTTCATCTAAAGTCATCTGCTCAATAATTTCATTAATTTTTTTTTCGTTAGGGTCGGTAGGCTTACAAGATAAAATTATAATGGCTATAATTACCACCATGAAATAATTCAGGTTTTTCATGATTATTTTGTTTTATTAATTCTCACTAATATAATACAATGTTATCTTCTACAAAAATATCTATTCTATCTAAAAAATCGGAATCTTAAAAAAACATTGTAAAACAACTTTTTTTAAACTAACCTCTGTCTGGTCATTTCAATGGTTTTCTGTAATTAAAAATGGTATTGACTAATCAAATTATTTTTTCAAAAAATTTTAATTATTTTTGTCTTTTAATCCATTCCGTTATTTATCTAATTAATAATTAATACAATATTTTTTGTATTCTTAGTCTGGATAAAATATGAATCAGTAATTTAGATTGAAGTAAGGGATTTTTTCAAAATTTAGATCTTTCCTCAAAAAAAAAGTATAAAAAAGTCAAAATAGAATAAACTAATTAATAACAACATATATGAAAAAACCAGTATCCCAAATTCTTACAAGCCTTTTTTTTGTTCTTTTCATAATTAGCTGCGATAATCGCGGTATAGAAGAAAAAAATGTCGATTTCACAGCTACACAAACCAATGTTGATGTTGGTCAAATAGTTGAATTTAAAGATGCATCAAAAATCTCAGGTACTAATTGGCTATGGAACTTTGGTGATGGAGGTACAAGCACTATGCAGAATCCCACACACATTTATACCAAAGCGGGCGAATATACAGTGAAACTAAGTGTTTCAAATAAACTTTCGACCGAAACAGCAACTAAAAAAAATTATATCATTGTTTCTGAAGTTATGTTAGCTCCTGTTACTGCTTTCTCTGCTTCATCTACCAGTATAAAAACTGGTCAAAGCATACAGTTTACTGATATGTCTACAAACACTCCAACAAGCTGGAGTTGGAATTTTGGCGATGGAGGCACAAGTTCAGCCCAGAATCCCTCGCACAAATACACCACTGCCGGTACTTTTATTGTACAACTAACTGCCACTAATGCTTATGGAAACGATACTGAAGTAAAGACTATTGTTGTATCAGTTGGGTCTTCTCCTGTAGCTGCTTTTTCTGCTTCATCTACCTCAGTCTATAGGGGTGTTTCAATACAATTTACCGATTCGTCAACCAACACTCCAACAAGCTGGAGCTGGGACTTTGGTGATAATACCACAAGTACATTACAAAATCCCTCTCACTCTTATTCAAGTGTTGGTACTTACACTGTTAAATTAACTGCCACTAATGCTTATGGTTCTGGTTCTGAAACAAAAACGAACTATATAACGGTGGATTATGCAGATTCATCTTTGATTTTGTATTATCCATTTAATGGAAATTCTAATGATGAAAATCTTGGTATTTATAATGGAATTGTAAATGGAGCTACTCTATGTAACGACAAGGATGGAAATGCAAATAGTGCATATTACTTTGATGGTACAGATGATTATATTCAGGCAACAGATTTTGCTAATAGCTTACCTGAAACTAATATTTCTATTTCAATGTGGGTTCAGTCGATGGAAAGTAAAGTTGCCTGGCAAATGAGCCTTGCTTTAGATTCTTGTAGGTTAGGCATTTCTATTGATTATTCCCATAATGGTACTAATTCTATTTTTTGGGACTATGGAAATATATCTTTTGGAAGATTATCTGTCTCGAATACTCTAA
>JAHEEB010000011.1:6164-9696 GCA_024640925.1 Bacteroidota bacterium
ATGGCATCATTATGTCTTTATTTCCAGCTATACTGAAATTTTTATGAAAATATATTTAGATGGAGTTTTATTAACCAGTAATTCAAGTCCTACTCAATTTTATAAAACAAGCGATAAAAACTTAAAAATAGGATCAGGTAATAAAGCAGGATTTTTCCATGGAAGTCTGGACGATATAAGAGTATATAATCGAGTATTAAGTGAGATTGAAATACAAGATTTATACACAAAATAACAAAAAAAGAGGCTTCTATGTTGTAAAGTAAGAAGCCTCTTTTTTTATCACATCTATATGAGATTGCCTAACTTATAAAATATATCTCATCTTTCCCTATTTATATTAAGTTAGGCTTTTTTCACGAGCTCTGGCTTTTGGAGCATAATTCCTTCCTTTTCAATTAATTAATGGCGAATATTCTTTTTTCATATTAATTGAAACTGAAATACAGTTACTAACAATTAAATAATAATTTTAACCACAATGCCTAATGGCTCTTTGGAATTTTTAAATTTTTAAGAATGATAAAAAATCTTATTAAATTACTTACTGTATTGATTTTTAGCTATTCTCTTTACTCATGCGACAAAAGAGATGAATTATGTTTTTATTTCAAGCATATCTCAAAGTATAATGAGTTTTTATAAAGATGCGACCCTCATTGTTTCCGAAACTGATCCTCTCGAATTGATTGTAGGTGAAAATGCTCAACTAAGAATTGGTTCTTACATTAATTCAAATTATTCAACTGGAACAATTTATAACAGAGTATTAAAAAAAGAAGAAATTTTGTTAATCTTGTAAAAGAACTTCCTCAAAAACAGGTATCACATTTGCTTAATGAAACTACTTTATTGATACTTATATTTACATACTAATTCATTAATAATCTTTTAATTAATAAGAAAATAATTTTTTGTTGTAACTTTTCATAAAGTTCATCGTCATACAATTGAAGAATCGGAAAAATGACTACTACAGAGTACAATTTATGCGTTGAGCAATATGCCGATAATGTGTACAGGTTTATACTGAAAAACCTTCGAGATAGCGATCGTGCACAAGATGTTGTGCAGGAATCCTTTGCTAAACTCTGGCAGAAATGCAGCGAGGTTAACTTCGATAAATCAAAATCCTACTTATTTACAACAGCATACCATACTATGATAGATATGATCCGCAGAGAGAAAAATAATGGTGATTTATCGGAAGCATACGGTATTGAAGACACAGATAATTCTCATTACAGCGATTTAAAAGAAATTTTGGATGAAGCCATTAATCAACTGCCTGAAGATCAGAGATCGGTACTTATGCTACGAGACTATGAAGGATATAGCTACGAAGAAATTGAAAAAATAACTGGTCTGAACGAAAGCCAGGTAAAAGTTTATATTTACAGGGCTCGTAAATTTTTAATGAATTATATTGGATCACTTGAAACAGTAATTTAATGAATATAAACCGCCATAATTATGAACCGTATGCTCTCGATTATCTTGATGGCATATTGACGCCAGTTGAAATGGCCTCATTTATGGCGTTTTTGGCTGAAAACCAGGATATTTCGAAGGAAATTGAGGCCCTTCGTGAAAATCTAACTACATTGCCCATCTCCTCTAAATCGGTTAATTTTTCATTTCTCAAAAAAAACATTTCGGAAATTCCAATGAATGATAACAACTTTGAGGAAATCTGTATTGCTTGGCACGAAGGCGATTTAAGTCCTGACTATTTAGAAAAAATCAATTGTTTTATTGCAAACGATCAAAAGAAAAGAAAAACCTTTAATGATTATGGCAAACTGAAATTGATCCCCGACAGATCCATTATTTTTAAAGGAAAATCCACACTTAAAAAACAAAAAAGTGTTATCACTTTAAGAAGAACGGTTTTAATTGCATCCCTTTCTGCTGCTGCATCTGTTGCTGTCTTTTTTATACTAAATAACTCTAAAGGTACTAATGCAATAGAAATTGCAAATTATACACAAACGATACTAAATCAATACCATACAGAATTATATAGGCCAATGGTTCAATCATCACAAAAAATGAAAACAAATACGATTACCATTGTTACCGATAAACACAAAAGAATTGAACATACTGCACAAAAGCAGAATATAAATACTGGAATTGCTGTTTTCGACACAAATAACCCACCAATAGATATAGTTGAACTAAAAAAAATAGAACCGGTTATCATTGAAACAAATACGAATACAAACGAATTAGCAATAAGAGACATTTCAAAAACCAACAAACGAAAAACAGAACCGGAAATAATTGAAAAATTTATAACAAAAGGAGCAGGATTGTATGCTAAAGCAAATACTCTTACTCTCAACGAGGTTATTTCTACCGGAATCAATGGAATTAATCAAATGACAGAAACAAATTTAAAATTCCACTCAAAATCAGATAATAAAGGAAATATTGTTGAATTTGCTCTGTCGTCCGACAATTTTATCTTCAAGAGAAAGGTTGATCATAATTAGCCGAATAGATTAGCTAGTGGCTGTAACTTTTAAGAAGATATCTGCGTCACAATATAAAGAACCTAAAAAACATAAGTATGAAGCAAATATTTTTAATTCTGGTATGTGTGGTTTTCTCTATAAATACCAGAGCCCAGGAAAATGACAGTCTAACCTCCGGTAATTCAGATTATCAGATAAAAGACGATGGAGACCAGGTAGAAATTGTAACCGACGAAGTTGTTAAGAAAGATAAGAAGGATACAACTAAATTTACCTTAGGCGATAAGGAAATTAACATCATCGAAGAAAATGGAGAGACTACTGTAAAAGTGAAAGATCTAAATGATGAAAATGAAGATGAAAATGACACCATTGAAGATTCTGTAGAGGAAAAAGATTATACTTACACTGATGATGAAGATAAGGATAAGGATAATGATTCTAAAGATTTTAAAGGCCATTGGGCAGGTTTCGAATTCGGTTTGAACAATTATGTTAACAGCGATTTTTCAATGACCCGCACGGCAGAAACTGAGTTTATGGATATAAATACAGGTAAATCATGGAACTTTAATTTCAATTTTGCCCAATATAGTTTTCCTGTTATATCTGACAGATTTGGAGTGATAAGTGGCATGGGTATTGAATGGTCGAATTATCATTTTGAAAATCAAAATACAATTAAAAAAATAGATGGTATTATTCAACCTGTGGACCTTACAGTTGAGCCTATTAAGAACAGGTTCCAAACTACTTATCTTACTATTCCTTTGATAGTTGAAGCACAAATTCTGAAAGGCAACAGAAACGACAGGTTGTACGTGGCAGGTGGATTAATAGGTGGCATCAAACTTTTCTCAAATACTAAAGTAAAATATAACGAAGATGGTGCAAAACAAAAAGATAAAAACAGGGGTGATTATTATCTCAGACCATTTCGATATGCTGTAACTGGCAGAATTGGATACAAAATGGTTAAACTCTATTTTAATTATTATCTCACTTCATTATTCCTTGATGAACGTGGACCTGAATTGTATCCGGTTGCTACT
>JAHEEB010000011.1:9792-17264 GCA_024640925.1 Bacteroidota bacterium
ACCTGGTAATTCAATGAATTGCCAGGTTTTTACATTTTTATTTTACAAATAATAAAAATTATTGCCTCCAAAGGAAGCTTAGTGTATCTTAGAGCCTTTTAGTCTTAGTAGCAAAGGAAAGTCAAAAGCAAGGCATAAAGATCCACAAAGAAAAATCCTGCTTAATTTATCTTAGAGAATTCTTTGAGTCTTTAGTGGCAAAGGATAGTACTCTTGGAAATATTTGGTGCTTTAGTGTTTGGTGGCAAAAAGACTTATTCAATAGTGCAAATAACATCATATCCCCCAAATTTTCTTATGTTTATTACATTCTTATTATCGAGAATAAGATACTGACCTTTTATACCTGTTAATGTTCCTGTGATTTTAGGAGTTTTGTCCAAATCGATCGAATTAACCGAACGTGGAACCTGAATACAGGGATATTCAACAGAGGTAATTGTATCGTCGGGAAAAGCATAGATGACCAGTTCGGGAGTAAGCTTATTCATACATATATCTTTTACCTCCTTTAATGTTCTTGTTTCTTCTGTTTTCCCCATGAGCATATTTCTCCAATTGGTTTTATCGGGTAGGAATTTCTTCAGGAAAACTTCGATTATACCGGCAAGATACCGGTTGGGAGTTTTAGCAAAACATATGGCAGCTGTAGCTCCCTGATCAATCCAACGAACAGGTATTTGTGTGTGCCGTGTTACACCTACTTTTATTTCGCCTGTCAACGATAAGTATACAAAATGATCTATAAGACAATGAGAAGCCGCATATTCCATATCACGGGCAATGCCATCATGGGCTCTGCAAAGTTCAGGACGTAATACACACTCTTCTGTTTCCGGCGATTTTTTAAAACATGGGTAACAATATCCCTGTGAAAATGATTTTGTTGTTTTTCTGCCACACTTAATGCAATTAATTTTCCCGGTATATTCTATGGAAATTTTCTTGCCCAGAGAGGAATTCAAATTAACAAGATTATCAGCTACCGGCAAATAGTAATGAACAGGTGTAATACCTTCTGTTTTCAGTTTTTTTATATTCCCTGTATATACACTCATTATGGTCCAGAAATAAACAATCTGTTTATTAGTGTATAAACAATAGTTTGGTAATATATGTTTTGGTTCCGTCGCTATTTGAGAGAAATACCAGGTAAACTCCTGTATGAACACGGTTATCGTTAAAATCTTTTCCATCCCATACTGCCTTTCCTCCCTCCGAGGTAGTCTCATAAACCAGGTTTCCGGAAATATCGGTTATTTTTACATTCGAGTTTTCAATTAATCCGGTTATGGTTACTTCTCCTTCGTATTCTGGCCTTACAGGGTTTGGATATACATAAACGTCTGTGTATTCCGATAATCCTTCGGTAGATGTACCCATATAAGATAAAAGTCCACGACTTGTTGAGATAAATACTTCTCCGGTCTTTTGCTGAATATCCATTCCAATTATATTGTTTGAGAACAAAGGCGAATTTTCTTTTGTGAAATGATGAATGGTAGTTAAACCATCGTCTGATACCAGATAAATACCAGAACTTTCCGTAGCCATCCATTTCCGGTTGCCTCCATCTACTGCAATGTCTGTAATACTCACATAATCTAGCAAATAATCAGCATAGGTAGTTCCATCTTTTCGGGGAATAGAAACCTGTTTACCCACTACTTCTATAGATGTATTGAAAATATTATCGGTTGAATACCACAAGGGACCTTTATTTGACCCGACCCATACTAATCCATTACTTTCCTCACTTCCCTTATCTTCTTCAAGACATTGGCTATAGGCAATCGTTTCATCCTGTTGGTTTTTTAATGTGAAAGACCTTTGACTGATAGTGCCATCTTCTTCTTCCTTTAAAACAACAATTCCGTCGGTTCTTGATAATATCCATATCTGGTCAGACTCCGTAACAATAAGGTCTTTATATTTATTACTGCTCTTAAAAATAGTAAGGTTAATATCAAGGTGTTCCAGTTCCCCGTTTTTTCGGAGAACATAAACAGGTTGATCGGTTTCATCGCAAACAAACCAAAGGTTTCCTTCACTGTCAAAATCTTGTCCCACTACTCGCACATTTACTTCCTGACTAATTGTCGATTGAAAAATTTCTGTGTTGTCGTAAGAATACCTTTTTATTACTGAATATTCTGGACCTGTTGTTTTATCAGTTTTTTGAATCTCATAAATACCATATAAATAGCCACTTGCAAAAATATGGTTCGGATCAGATGGTGAAATAGATATTTTATAAAAGTTACCTAAATTATCAAGTCCTGAGGTCCACCCAACATTCAAACTAAACCATCTATCATCGGAAAAGTTATATGCTCCACCCTCTGTAAAAAGATTGAAAGGCCCACCTGATGCTACCCAAACCTCGTCATCATATGCAAAAACTTTTCCGATAGAATTAAATCTTGGCCCATTTGTGCTCATATAGGTATTTACATCATTTGCATTGTCTTTTCTAATAAACCCATCATTTAATACAGCAAAATAAAATCTTCCATCATCATCGCACATGGCATGTCTGCAATTCGCTAAATCAAAGGAATAGACAATGCTCAGGTCTTCATTTAAAAAAATTGTTTTGTTCTTGCCAGAAATACTTAGATATTCATGATGGCAATCTAAATCATAGATGGTAGTATCTGAAGAATAATTAAAATTTGTCCATGTCCCATTTTTAAATTGTACAATCTGGTCATAGCCGGTAGTTTGATTAGAGTATA
Source organism: Bacteroidota bacterium (assembly GCA_024640925.1). Lineage (GTDB taxonomy): Bacteria > Bacteroidota > Bacteroidia > Bacteroidales > UBA10428 > UBA10428. The sequence goes on from JAHEEB010000011.1 coordinate 12,531, forward strand.
CAGCAAAAACACTTCCTGAGAAACTTTCTATTAATGTATATTCCGTTGTGTTTTCGGGGACTTCGTTTAAGTGTTTCCAGTTTGAAAAATCCAATAAGTTGGTACCATCAAGCATAGCCATATAAACTCCCGATTCTGTGGCTGCAAAAAGAGTATCTCCGGTAAGTGCCAAATCGTTAACTTGAATATCCGTACCACCTTCTCCAAAAAAGTAACTTTCTTTTATTTCAATTTTTTCCAGATCAATTACAACAATACCAAAGTCACATGCCAGGTAAACGAAGTTACCTGAAGATTCGACATGGTTAATCTTCTTAGATGAAAGAATATTCTTATTATAAATATCAGGTATGTTAAAAGGACCATCCTTTGTAAACAAATCAATATTTCCTGATTCATAACAAACCATTAATATTTCATTCTGCTCAGAATAAAAGATTGTGCTAACAAAAATATCGGATAATTCTCCTGTCTTCTTTGAATATTTCTCAACTTCATCGGTTTCTTTGTTGTATGATAACATTCCACTTTGCTCGGCAGCATAATATACTTTCTTAGGAGTAATAGCAACTTGTTTTCCTTTGGTGTATGACAAATGGTCCCTCCAACTTCCATTCGGAATTTGAGCATTTGCCTTAAGGGCAAGAAAAAACAGGACTATAATAAATTGGCTCTTAAAGCTTTTCACAATAGAATATTTTAGTTAGTTAAAACAACACATTAATTACGTTAATCTTAAAAGATTATTACTCATATTTTCTGTTTTTTAAGAAATCAATAAACTTAATTAATGCTCTTGCCCTGTGTGAAATTTTATTTTTCGTTTCCAGAGACATCTCAGCAAATGTTTCATTATATCCATCGGGAAGAAAAACAGGATCATATCCAAAACCATCTTTCCCTTTTCTTTCTTCGATAATAGAGCCTTCAACCAGCCCTTCAAAAGTAAAAACTTTACCTGATTCGACAAAGGCAATAACTGTACGAAATCTGGCTTTTCGGTTGTTTATTCCCTTCATTTCGAGAAGGACTTTGTTTACATTATCTTCAAAGCAACAATTTGGACCGGCATAGCGTGCCGAGTAAACCCCAGGGCGACCATCCAGAGCATCAATTTCCAGACCGGTGTCGTCAGCAAAGCAACTATACCCATATTTTTTATAAATATACATTGCCTTTTCAATGGCATTATCAATTAAAGTTTCATGTGGTTCCGGAATGTCTTCAATAATATTTGCTTCTTTTAGTGAACAAATACTTATTCCAGACTCGACAAGGTGTTTGATTTCGAGTACCTTATGTTGATTGTTTGTTGCAAAAATTATTTCCATTGAACCAGATTATTTTACATCCCAAATTAAACATTTGAATTCATCTAAAAAAAATACCAGCTTAAAAATGTCTTCAATTTAGGGTAAAAACAAAAACAAGGGCTATTTGCCCTTGTTTTTGTATCAATATTTTTTTCCTAATATTATCAACCACCAGAAGTACTGAAGCTTCCACCAAACTTTGGAGGTTTGGGATTCACACAAATAACCGGCAAACCTTCACGATTGGCTATCAGAAATTGTTCGTGTGCACCCATCAGATAATCGGTGAAACCTATATCCCGGGTTGTAACCACAAATACAGAATCTGCTTGAATCTTTTCTGCATAATCAACAACTTCTTTTACAAAGTCTGTTTCGCCTGCCGATTCTTCAATAACATAATCAACAGATTTTGATTTGAAATTCTTTGCAAGAAAAAGCAGGTTTGATTCTACATTTTTCTTGAAATCAGAATCAGTGTGTTTAGCAACAATTATATGTATTTTTGAACCAAAATACCTTGAGAAAAGCGTCATCCAGTTAACACATTCTTTATTTTCCTTCCTATAGTTTAAAGGAAATACAATTCTCTTGTACGGTGGATTAGGCCCGGGAGGAGCCTGTACTACAACAAATGGTACCTTTGTATGGGCAATAACTTTCAAGGCAAAACTCCCAAAAAACTTTTGAGAACCTTTAATACCATGGGTTCCCATAAAAATCATACGTGCACCAATATCTTCGGCTGTCTCACCAATGGTGTCGAAAATATTACCAACCCTCACCATAGCTTCGATTTGAGGGTCAGAACCAGAAATATACCGGCTTAGTTCATTCTGAAGTTTTTTCAGTAATACCGGAACATCACTTTCTTTTTTAGCGATATGAAGCGCAATAATCTTGGTGCGCAATACTTTTGAAGCCTGCTTGGCATGCTCGAGGGCAAAGACTGATTTCTCGGTGAAATCCCAGGTCACAAGTATCACATTTTTTTCTTCTTCCATGATACAATAGCTTTAATTGGCAAAAGTTAGTAATTATTATCTACAATTTAACAGATAGCTGGAATAAGTTTTAACCTAATTCCCCTTGCTACCTATTTTGCATAAAAATATTAAATAATTATTTAAAAAAAGAATTATTTTTTTCACTATGTTATTTGATTGTATATGAATCAATTCAGGTAATTTAAATTAAAATAATAATTGTTCAGTCAATTAAACATGATGATTGTTCATTGTTTTAAAACGATGAATATATAATTTTGGTGTGAGTTAAGATTAAATAATTCTACTAGAAATGAAAAATATCGATTGGCAACATCTTCCATTTAATTATTTTAAAACGGATTATAATGTCCGTTGTTATTATAAGGATGGTAAATGGGGAGATTTAGAAGTAAGTACATCAGAATTTATCGAAATGCACATGGCTGCAACTTGTTTGCACTATGGACAAGAAGTTTTTGAAGGTATGAAAGCCTATAGAGGTAAAGATGATCGGATTCGTTTATTCAGGATAGATGAGAATGCAAAACGAATGACACGTTCTGCTAAAGGCTTACTCATGCAAAATTTACCGGAAGATAAATTTATAGATGCCATAAAAAGAGTCGTAAAACTTAACGAAGAGTATGTTCCTGCATATGGAACCGGTGCCACTCTCTATATTCGCCCATTATTGATTGGAGTTGGTGCTGAAGTAGGTGTTCGTCCATCAAAAGAATACTTGTTTTTAATTTTTGCATGTCCGGTAGGACCCTATTTTCGCGATGGATTCAAACCTGTAGATATAATGATTTGCCGCGATCACGACAGGGCTGCACCTCTCGGAACCGGTACTTATAAAGTTGGTGGAAATTATGCCGCCAGCCTTACTTCCTTGCAAATTGCACATGACAATGGTTTTGCGACTACTCTATACCTTGATGCACGTGAAAAAAAATACATCGACGAAGCTGGTCCTGCTAACTTTTTTGGCATTAAAAATAATACCTATATTACTCCTGAATCGACATCCATATTACCTTCTATAACAAATCTATGCCTTACTCAACTGGCGGCTGATATGGGTATGAAGGTTGAAAGGCGTCATGTTCCCGTTGAAGAACTCGAAACTTTTGAAGAAGTTGGTGCATGTGGAACAGCCGCTGTTATCACTCCGATTAGAAAAGTAGTGGATATTGACAATAACAGGTTCTATGAATTTTGTAAAGACAATAAACCTGGTCCGGTTTCTACTAATTTGTATAATCAATTAACTTCTATACAATTTGGAGATCAACCAGACAAACATAATTGGGTGACATTTGTCGAATAACTGATTTTTAAAATATTTCGTGAAGGAAGCTGTTCAAAAAGTTGATAAATAGCCACGAAGACTCCAAAACACAAAGGTATCACTAATGTTTTTAAATAAAAACTTTGTGAAATCTTTGAGCTTAGTTTTTGTGGTCAATTCACTCAGATATACCTTTTTGGACAGCTTTTTTTGTTTCCAAAAATTTCCTATTAATCCAAAATTTCCTTCTTATTTGTGTTTTCAACAAACGGACATCTTTCTAAAAAATCAGATTTGATGAACTGTTTAGAATTTTTTCTAAAGTATTCGCAATTATCAGTAATTTTGTTATCCTATTAAACGTATGTTGAATACTAAATAAATCATACAACCCGTGCAGAGGAACCTTACCGGAATATTAGGAACAGTAGCATGCCATTTGTTTGTATTGGTGCTTTTCCTGGCAGTTAAACTTGGCAACATCAAGATAGACAAGACCAAAGAACTTATAGAAATTGAATTTAAACAAGAGGATTTAAAGCCAGAAGAGGAAAAAATTGAGAGAAAACCTCTTGAAGATTTTGCAGACCTGTCTAAGCAGGCCATGAGTAACGCCGCTTCCAATTTAGCAGGCGATAAACTGAATGAAAAAATCAGCACAGATAATTACGAAAAGCAAGTTATGCAAGAATTAGGAATACCAGACTTAAATCCGAAATTCGAACAAACGGAAAAGAATAATTATGAGGCCATTCAGCCTCCTCCTCCTAAAAAAGATGTGGTAAAAAAAGATGCAAATTATGGTCTTACCAGAATCAGTTATTTAATCACTCCAAAACGTAACTCAACATATATTCCAAGGCCCATTTACCGTTGCCAGGGAGGAGGGACAATTGTAATCGGTATTGCAATTGATCAACTTGGTACAGTTCTGGAAGCCCAAATTAAAACTGCCACAACAACCGAAGAATGTATCAAGGAATTAGCTATGGAATCGGCCCGGAATGCTGTTTTTGAAACCGATTATAATGCCCCGAAAAGGGCTACCGGTACAATTACATATGTATTTGTAGCTCAATAAAATACAATAATGGAAATAAGGGGCAGTTTCTTCATTTTTCATGGATTAGTTTATAAAAAC
>JAHEEB010000924.1 GCA_024640925.1 Bacteroidota bacterium
CTGTGGCTCCGGTTGCTCCTAATAAAAAAATCTTCATAATTTTAATTGTTTATATTTTTAAATTTTCACACTGTTCATCCAGTTCAACTGTTACTTCGATGATGCATGTCATTATCTACCAATTCTTCCATCATTTAGAATTAATTTATATCTATTAATACCAGACACCAACAATTTTATTAATCGTTGGATTTTCAACTTGCTCTAAGAGCATTGTTGCAACATCATTGGGAAAGATAATTTTAAATCCACCATTGAATTTATCATATCTTTTAAAATTATGTTTTTCAACGCCATCTTTTATATACGGACAACCAACTAACGCAAATTTTATTTTGTTTTCATTCAAAAGGTCAAACTAATTTTGATGGTCAATGATTCCATACTTCACTGGTGTTTTCCCTAAAATAAAAATTGATAGCTTACCTAAAAATGTTTTTGGCATTTGTGCCGTTCCTGTAATGCCAACATACAGTTTATTCTTTTTTTCTTGCAAGAGTTTAATTATTAATTTTGTTGTATCTGTAAAAATTGTCGAAGGTTTTAAAGGGTTGCTCCAATAACATTTACAATAGAATCAAATTGTATGTTAGTGAGTTTTTCAAATACATCTTTGTCATAGATATCACCTTCGACTATTTTAAGTTTTTCATCAAACACCTTTATTTTTTGTTTATTTCTTACTAAAACAGTTATTTCATGGTTATTATGTAAACTCTTTATGACAAAAGATAGCACCACCCATAAAAGCACTTAGTAAAATTGTTCCCCATTTATTTGTTTTTGGAATAAGGAATAAAGCTGCTGAAACTATTTCACCAATTGCAATAATAATTTTCCAATCGCCAAGTTTCAGATGTTCCATCATTTGAGGATTAGTAAACTTGCCCGTTGCGCTAAATAGAAATACTGCAGTTAATAATCCGGCTAATATCCATCCTGCAATTATTCTTGATTTTGAATTTGTTGCCCCCATTATATTTTTTTTAATTATTAACTAACTAATACATATCGATCTTCTTTCAGGAAAGCCATTGAATGATTTCAGGAAATTTTGCTTTTGCTGAACTAATAATTTCAAGTGCTTTGTCTGGTATAGCTTGATGTCCTTCTACGATGATGCTTTTATAATCACGCACTCCCAAAAAAGACATAATGTCTTTTAAATAACCATCGGCATGGCTTTGTGGGTCTTTAGAGTGAAAACCGCCTGAAGAATGAATATGAAGGCATTTCTTATTTTCTAATAAACCCTGAACACCTGCAGATGTATACCTAAAAGTTTTGCCAGCAATACAAATAGTATCAATATACGTTTTTGTTTTTGCCGGTAATCCCAAATTCCATAGAGGAGTTACAAAAATGTATTTGTCGGCTTGTATAAATTGGTCAGTGAAATGGTTTATCCGGCTAATCTTATCAAGAGCTTTGGGGTTTAAAACAGGAATTCCACTGTGAATACCTAAAACCTCGCTATCTAATTCCGGAATTTCTGTTTTAAATAAATCAATCTCAACAACCTCGTCGTTCGGATTTTCTTTTTTATAACCCTCAATAAAATCTCTGCCTATTTTAAGTGAAACCGATTTATCAATGGGTTTCGGGTTCGATATGATATATAATACTTTTGCCATAATAATTTCTTTTAAGATTTATTTTTTACATGCACCCGTTTCTAAATTACAAGCCATAGGATTGCTTTTAGGCGAAATGAAATATCCGTTTCCAGCCTCCCTTATGCTTATAAGTTGCTTCTCTGAAAGTGAGTTTTGAATTTTTTCAAATTCTTCATCCGACAGGTCGAATGCCATTTTAATTTCTACCGGAGCTAACGAATTATATTTGTTAATGAAATCCAATACATTTTCCTCAGTGGACTGAACCTTAACTTCCTGCACCGCTCCATTACTTACCTGGTTTATAACTGCCTTGAAATTGTTGTAGTTCTGATAACCACGCAACAGGGTTGAGTTTTCGCCATATTTAATTAAGAACGAAGGGAAACCATTCGCTCTGAATTGAGCTGTGGTATAAAGGTCTTCTTCAAATGCTTTTTGTGCTTTTCCGTTGGTAAAGTCATCCAAGAACTGAGCAATATCTAACCCTGTTTCGGAGGCCAATTCCACTAACACTTCTGTTACGTTTGTCTGCTGTGCTTCGGCAGCCGATGCTTCGCGAATGCGTCTTAGAAAACGGGTTGCTTTTGCCTCATCCTGCATTTGAGCAGCTTTATAAGCAATATTTTGTGGATAAGTAGATGGTTGCTCTTTCGAAAAAAGTTTAAAACCTTCGACCTTTACAGGCATTCCGTGACGATTGGATGCATCGACCCAATGTTTGGCAATGTTCTGATTGGAGCGTTCGGGGTCGCCACCTATATCGTTGTAACTATCGTAGAATGAGGTAATATCTTTTACCAGCCCACCCATGACATAACTTATTTTTAATTGACTACCGAAACGAGTTTCAAGTGTCCGCAAAACAGGTTCGCTTCCCCAACACCATGTACATACAGGGTCGGTAAACTGAATAATTTCCAGAACTTTTGTTTCCATAATTGTATTGAATTAATATCCGATACAAAGATACGGCTGCCCAATGCGTTAAGAAAGGTACG
>JAHEEB010000925.1 GCA_024640925.1 Bacteroidota bacterium
TCTTGATTTCCAGTATCCCATGTGCGATGATGGAGTCCAGGAGAACATAAAACCACCTGTGTTTATTTGCATATCTTCATTCACCATCGATTGGTAATATTGATTAACTGGTTTCAGAGGGTAACCAAGAGGATCGTTTTTATCGTAAAAATTACCCCAATAGGCAATATTCTTTAAGGCTGGGGCTAAATTATCCGGTGGGAACTGGAATGGTTTATACGTTTGAATATCATGTTCAGCAATAAAAATAGGATTATTGTTCCCCAACATGAAAATGCCTGTAAGTGATTCCATTCGCTGCATTGCCGATTCTCCAAACGGATCAGGGTCAAGTGTATTTTGTCGGTCGTTAATATAATTTGAGATGATCTCTGTTCCTAATGAAGATGCAATAATAATAATCGGAGCACCTGGTTCCACCTCATTTTCAATGTTTTTAAACGATTGATGGATCATTTCGTGCATATGCTGATAAGAAGTACTTTCTTTATTTGGTTCACCAATGTAATCAACCAAATCGCTTATATAATAGATAATAGAACGACGAAGTGCTTTAAGCTTTATTTTATTTCCCGATGAAAAATACCTGTCAGATAAAATATCCTGCTCATCATGCGTTGGACCATCCATAATTTCGTAGTGGAGTAATTCCGGATCGATCTGATTTTTTATTAATATGTGGTTGAGCTTTTTAATAAAATCTTCCTGAATATTTAACGGGCCAATTTTTCCATCACCCCGAATCAGGTAGATACCTATTTTCTTTTTCATAATACCAAGGTTGATTTTTGTGGATTTTATAATAAGGTGCTTAATAAAATCAACCCTTTAAGGTGGTGTCATAAAATCGTTTAATGTTTTGTTCATAGGTTAAAAATAGAATAAAAACGGTAATAAATATCAACCATATGAAAGAAATATAATATTACATTTTTGTTTTTTGCGATTTATTAGAGGAATATTACTTTTACATTAATTTTCTAACTAACCATTTAACTATGAAAAAAATAACTATCCTTCTTTTAATCTTTTCATTCCCATTAATTTTAACTTACGGTCAGAATATTACTGTTCAAATTGATGCTACAGCCGACAGGCAAGCCATATCGCCTTACATTTATGGAAAAAACAATTGTCTTTCTGACAATGCCAGTTTACCACTTTCCTCTTCAGAATGGCAACTCATGCGCGAAGCTGGTGTGAGAATGGTTAGGGAAAATGGTGGCAATAATGCGACAAAATATAACTGGAGAGCAAAACTTTCCAGTCACCCCGATTGGTATAACAATGTATATAGCCACGATTGGGACTTTGCATCACAAAGTCTCCGGAATAATATGCCTGGTACTGCCTGTATGTGGGCTTTTCAGCTTATTGGATATGCTGCATCAAATAAAGAAAATAATTTTAATGATTGGAGTTACAATGGCTCCGACTGGTGGAAAGGAGTTGCCCAAAACCTTGCTGGTGGCGGCACGGTAAATCCAGATCAGGAGGCAACAAAAGCATTGGTTGATGGTAACCCGGATTTATATCTCACGGATTGGTCAGCCGATTCAACTACCGGAATTTTATTGCATTGGTTTGGAAATAATGGGTTAGGACTGAATCCATTGATGTTCAGGTACTGGAACATGGACAATGAACCGGAAATATGGGGAGGTACCCACGATGATGTTATGCCTGTTCAGCCTTCGGCGGAAGAGTTTATGCAAAAGTACTTTGCTGTTGCTAAAAGTGCAAGGGCAATTTATCCTGGCATTAAGCTTATGGGACCGGTAACCTGCAACGAATGGCAATGGTTTAACTATAATGATGAACTTATCAGTTATAAAGGAAATTCCTATTGCTGGCTCGAATATTTTATCCTGCGTATATCAGAAGAACAAAAAGCCAGCGGAGTAAAATTACTGGATATTATCGACCTTCATTTTTATCCTAATGAATCTGAAGCCAGTGAAATTGTACAATTACACCGTATTTATTTTGATAAATCTTACGATTACCCGGGTGCAAACGGTATAAAAAAGCTCAATGGCGGTTGGGACGAGAGCCTTACAAAAGAATATGTCTTTGAACGTTGCCGTGAGTGGCTTAAAAAATATATAGGTGAAAACCATGGAGTTACCTTTAGCATCTCTGAAACAGCTATTGAAAATGATGACGCGAATGTTGCCGCTGTCTGGTATGCGTCTACTCTGGGAACATTTACTAACGAAGGCGTAGAGGTTTTTACTCCATGGGAATGGCAAACAGGTATGTGGGAAATACTTCATCTGTTCAGTCGGTATGGTAAAACACTCTCAGTACAATCTGTCTCTTCCGACGAAACCACTGTTTCTGCTTATTCATCATTGAATTATAAAGCCGATTCAATGACTATTTTTTTAGTAAACCGCTCATTAGACCAAACCATATCAACTACAGTAAGCCTTTCTAATTTTACTGCCAGCGATGGAAAATATAGTACTTTAAGGATAAGCGGATTAACTAACAATGAATCTTTTGTTTCTCATACAAACAATGCCTTGCAATCAGGTACTGTTACAGTAGCGAGTAATTCATTTAGTTATTCCTTGCCGCCTTTATCCGTTTCAGCTGTTATTTTAAAAGGTA
>JAHEEB010000926.1 GCA_024640925.1 Bacteroidota bacterium
TAAGCCGGATGCGGAGTAAGGTTACTAAGTGTATCTGAGGAAAGTTTCTTTAATGCAGAGATAAGATGTTCGGAATGATACATATCTTTTGCATATTTATCGGCCTGGTACTCATTTTTCCGAGAAAGCATGTTCATAAATAGTCCGATTACAGTCGAAAAAGGACTATATATAACACCAAATGCCATCATGGCCATATGAACACCTTTTACTTTTGCTCCCAGGGCAAACGATAAAAGAGGATTAACAGTAAAAAGTGAAAAAACATAAAGTGTTATTCCTGTTTGAATGATTCCGATAAAAATGCCCGATATTGTATGTTTTTTCTTGTAGTGCCCGATTTCGTGGGCTAATACTGCAATGATTTCTTCCTTTGTTAAATCGTTAATGAGTGTGTCATACAACACTATTCTTTTTTGTTTTCCAAGACCGGTAAAATATGCATTGGCTTTTGTTGATCGTTTTGAACCATCGATTACAAATATATTTTGAAGTTGAAATCCTGCTTTATTACAAAAATCGCGAATAGAATCACGAAGTTCTCCTTCTTCCAAAGGGGTTTGTTTGTTAAATAAGGGAACAATAAGCGAAGAATAAAAAATGGTCATAAATATCATGAATACAGATATGGCAGCCCATGCATATAACCAGAAATACTCTTCGGTGATATTATAAAACCAGATAATCATGGCTAACACGCCCCCTCCTATCAAACCTACCAGGAACCAACCTTTTATTTTGTCGAAAATAAAAGTTCGAATAGTAGTTTTATTAAAGCCAAATTTCTCTTCAATTACAAATGTGTCGTAAATAGCAAATGGAGTATTGATTATATCTGATGCAAACATTAGAAAAGCAAAAAAACACATGGCTATAAATACCGGGTTCTCTGCAAATGTCCGAATCAAACCATCGACATACCCAAAAACATGATAAAACATCATGAGAGCAACGGTAAGGAAACTAAAAGAGCTTGTTATAAGTCCGAATTTATCATTGATCCTTTTGTAATCCTGCGATTTTTTGTATTGCCCGGCATCATAAACATCTTTTACTTCATCCGGCATAACATTACTCCATTCTTTTGAATCTAAAAAGTCGAGGTAACGTTCTATTACAAAGTCTAATATGAATATGCCCATAATAAGCATAAATGGGGCATTATAATAACACGATCTGTGGTGTTCCAGCAGATTGCCAATAAACAGGGGCATAGATGTTATAGATGTTATGAAAATCAAGGGCACACAATTTTATCAGCCAAAAATACTAATTAATAATTAATAATTAGTATTTAATAACGATGAGTTACTTCGGGCCAAGTTTTGTCCAATCAGTTTTTAAATCGCTTAAAGAGAAAGAATTTTCACTAATTTTTTTTTTGAAAATTCAATGATGTATTGATTTGTTTATAAACATTTTATAAAAAACAACTAAATTTATTAGTGATAATAAAAAACAAAAACAATGAATAAAAAATCAAAAAATAAGATAACAATCCTTGGTTTTTTCATCACTGGAATTGTGATAGGTATAATAGGAAGTTTGGTTTTTCTTGGGAAAAATGAGTCACCTTATCTGAAATACCCTGATCGATTGGGTGATGTGGTAGCAGCATTGTTTGTAATGGGTACTCAGGAATTTGACAGTCATACTGCTGAAAAATGGGCAGAATACATAGGAGTACCGCCAAAAAGTGCTCCTTTGTGGTCGGGTATTTTCTTGGAACATCCCGAATTCTTTCGAACAAGCGAAGAAAATAAAGTATCTCTGGTATGGAGACGAGCCAGAAACAGGGTTTGGGATACAAAAACCCGAAAGGAGATATCACAGGAAGAGTTGAAAAATTGGTCTGTTGATGAAATTCAAAACAGACTTTCTCGTGAACCTCTTTCGGCAGAAGAAACAACCAAATTAATTGAAATTGCAATTAACCTGCAGACTCAGTCAATTGCCAGACGTGAAGAGTTAAGATGGTTTGTTCCTTTCCTGGTTGGAATAGTTGGGTTGTTTATTGGAAAGATTTTCAAATAACGAATAGTCTTTCGGAGAAAAAAAAGGACACCCGAGAGTGTCCCTTCACCAGAATATAAAATGTTTCATGTTTTCATTGCACCACAAATGCTAATAACCTGTCCGCTTACATAAGATGACAGATCGGAAGCAAGGAACAAGCATACATTTGCAACTTCCTCAGGAGTTCCACCACGTTTCATAGGAATGTGGTCTTCCCATGCTTTTCTTTGCTCATCAGATAGTTTTGCAGTCATTTCGGTAATAATGAAACCTGGCGCAACTGCATTGCAGCGGATATTGCGCGATCCTAATTCCTGAGCAATGGATTTGGTAAAACCAATAATACCGGCTTTCGATGCTGAATAGTTAGCCTGACCTGCATTACCGTGCACACCAACAACCGAACTAAGGTTAACAATTGAACCTTGTTTTGCTTTAAGCATTATTTTTTGTACCGATTTGGTGAAATTAAATACCGATTTCAGGTTTACATTTATTACTGTGTCCCATTGCTGTTCTGACATGCGCATAAGCAATGTATCCATAGTAATGCCAGCATTGTTAATAAGGATATCGACAGTTCCGAAATCTTTTACAAT
>JAHEEB010000927.1 GCA_024640925.1 Bacteroidota bacterium
CTGGTAATTGTTCTTTCATCTTGTGCCAATAAAGAGGCTGTCGATTTCTGTCTTTCTGGTCATAAATATGGATTTACCGGAGGCTTGTGGCATGGTATTATTGCTCCCTTTGATTTTATAGCCATGTTGTTTCGTGATGATGTAACAATGTACGCTCAAAACAATAATGGAACATGGTATGCTTTGGGTTTTCTTATAGGTAGCGGTGGATGGGGATTTCTAGGCGGCCGTGGCTTATTTGGAAAGAGAAAGAAAAGTTAACATTGTATAGATTCATTTAATTTCTTACATGAAGTAGAAACGATATTCTGTGTTCAACAACCTGTCTCCATTATTGATATCTGCCATGTCTAATCAGAATTGCTCTTAAGCATAATAAAAGGCATTAGATTAAGAATTAATCCAGCTTATTACAACATTTTAGAATGTCTGTAGAAAACAAATAATTATATTTACAGACTATAAAATTGTACTTTAATGTCAGCAACCACGATAGATTCAGGATATGAAACAAAATCAATAAAATATACGGTTCAACAACTTTAATTTATAAAAAATAATCTATGGGCAATTTAAAAATATCAGATCTGCAGACTTCACCTAATTTTTTCCTGTTTGCTGGTCCTTGCGTGGTAGAGTCATTTGAAATGTGTGATGAGATTGCAGATACTATTAAAAAGATTACAGATGATCTGAAAATTCCATATGTCTTTAAAGCTTCGTACCGTAAGGCCAACCGTTCGCGAGTTGATTCGTTTTCAGGTATTGGCGATGAAAAGGCTCTTCAAGTTCTTGCCGACATTAAACAAAAATACCAGGTACCAATAATTACCGATATACATTCGGCCGAAGAAGCTGCATTTGCCGCTCAGGTTGCAGATATATTGCAAATACCGGCTTTTTTATGCAGACAAACCGATATTTTAGTTGCAGCTGCCAATACTGGAAAAATTGTAAACATTAAAAAAGGCCAATTTTTAAGTCCTTCATCCATGAAATTTGTTGCCCAAAAAGTAATAGATTCAAACAATGATCAGGTTATTCTAACTGACAGGGGTACAATGTTTGGATATGGCGATTTAATAGTAGATTACAGGGGACTTGTTGAAATGAAAAAATTTGGTTATCCGGTTGTTCTTGATATAACCCATTCATTGCAACAACCAAATCAGGATTCAGGAGTTTCCGGGGGAAAACCCGATATGATCGAAACCATTGCACGGGCTGGTATTGCTGTTGGTATCGATGGTCTGTTTCTTGAAACCCATCCTAACCCTATTGCGGCAAAATCTGATGGTGCAAACATGTTAAAACTCGATTTATTGTATAAATTGTTGAAAAAATTAATTGCAATAAGGAGTGTTGTTAATACGCTGTAATTTAATTGTATACAACATGGTCATATAACCTATTGATTATAAAATATTTTTATTCGAGTAAAATTTTTATTAGAAAAAACTTGCAGATAAAAGTTTTCTTTGTACTTTAGTGCCATTAGCCCTAACGATTTGACCCATATTAGCAGAAAGCTTGCACTTGACCCTAAAAGCAAGCTTTCTTTTTTTTTGTTCTTTTCTAATTGAAAATTTTCCAATATAGGTAAGAAAAAATAGTTTTATTTAAAGCCACTTTAAACAGAAACCATATTAATTAAGGTATATCCGAATGAATTGGTCACCAAAGCACAAAACTTCAAAGATTTACAAAGTTCTTATTTTAAAGACATTAACCTTCGATGCATTCGAACTTGGAATCTGGGTTTAATCGCTTAAGTCAGTCGTATTTTAGAAGCATTATAAAACCAAACTCGTTATTTAGTTTGTTTTAACTCATTTCTTAAAAGGTATACATTCTTTCCTTTCCATGGTTTTCCTATTATATCAATATCACCATCGCCATCTATATCACCAGCAACAGCATCGATACATTCCTGTTTAAAAAGAACCTCGTGTTTGGCCCAGGTTACCCCCATACCATCGGAATTTTCCCATATAAAACAGCGTTTATATAAATCGGCACCCATAGGTCCACCGCCGGAAAATATATCCATATCGCCATCGCCATCAAAGTCAGCAACACACAGTGAATGCAGATCCTGTTGGGTTTCGCTGGCTACCGGATGAACAAACCAGGTTGTCCCTTTAAAGTCCTTTTTTTCGTGCCACACAATATTTCCGTTATCGACATTCGCATCTGTCTGAACGATATCATTATCACCATCACCATCCATATCAACGGTAAATGTTCTGGCTGAATAGGGAAACTTTCCTGTAGAATGCACAAAACGCAATGATTTATGTTCATTCCATTTGGTAGCAGTACCATCAAGGTTTTCAAACCATGATGAAGATCTGACAAGATCCATATCGCCATCGCCATCGAAATCCCCGATTCCCTGAGGGGCAATTCCTCCTGAAACACCTTCACCTATCAGTACCTTTTTCCATTTTTTATCGGGTTTAGCACCGGGAAAATAAATAAAAGTGCCATCCATCGGACTCATAGCTATAACCTCAACATTTCCATCTTTATTCATATCGGCTGCTTGCATATCATAAGGAATAATAGCTCCATTTTCAAATCGCTGCCATTCAGAATCTTTATTTCCCGG
>JAHEEB010000203.1 GCA_024640925.1 Bacteroidota bacterium
ATGCTTAATTAATGGCTGTATTTGAATACGGCTATTTGTAAAGGTTTCGATTTTTTGATCGAAAAATAGTGACTAAAACAAAACAGGTAAAACTACCACAAAACAAAATAACCTGAGGCGCTGATATAGATTTCATTGCTCCAATAAAAGCAGCCGTTCCTCCCACAAGTAATATTATCTCTGCCGTCTTTTTGTTTTTGTATTTTTTTAGAAAGATCATGCTTTCCGGATTATTCGACATTTCAACACTCAAATCGCGGTAATTTGCCCTTTTAAGTTCTCCTAAATCTTTATTGTAATAATTCCTTATTACCTTGTAATTGAAGTATGAGTATGAGGGTGGGAATGACTGTATGCTGCTGTTGATTTTTGGCATAAAACCTGATGAGATGGATTGATAAAGGTTTATTTTTCCATGAATGATACACTCCGAAAACTTGTTGTAATGCAAAAGTGTGAGTTTATTCACATTTGCATATAAGCCTGTTCTATTCTTATAAAACGCAACTTCTGAAGCCGGTATCTTTTTAAAATCAACATATATATTCCTTATTCCAAAGTTCAGATTGGATTCGTCAAACTCTACCAGACTACCATATATTATTTCATCAGAAAATAAATAAGCAAAGTATTTGTCATTGTAATCAGGGCTTTGTGATTGAGCTTGATTTTTACTTTCTGGTAGTTTCAATAAAATGGTACCTTCGAGACCTATTTTTGTTGTTGATATTGGCTTCTTTGTATTTTGAATAAAGATTGTATAGTCATTTATACGATAGGTAGAAACATTTTCTATTTTGATATAATTGTTGATGATTGCTTCTTTTTCAACATAATTGAAATAAATATTGGTAGAATCGATAGAATCAATCCTGCAATTAAATTCCATTCCATCTGTTCTTACTATTCTATCCTGAGAATAAATATTCCCGATAAAAAATGTAAATAGAAGCCACAATCTATACTTCATCGGTTTTTTTACAAATATAATAACATCTTAACACGAATTAAGAATTCGAATTACACCAATCCCCCAACACATTTTATAACCTGCAAATTTGATGTAAAACCTACGGTTCGAAGATAATTTTTCTTATTTGCGAGTCGGACTCAGTTTCAAGCTTTAAAAAATATACGCCTCCAGGTAATTCAATAGTTCCAAAATCAATAGTTGTGTTGGTATTGAAGGTGTTTTCATAAACAACAGAGCCATTCAGATTGAATAACTTGCAATATATGTTTTTGCCTGAATTTTCCGAATTTGCTTCTACAACAAGATATTGTGTCGTTGGATTGGGATAAACAGTGAATGCTCTCTTACCATATTTTGCTGTAACTAATCCGGAAGTATTGTATTTATAATCATCGGAGAATGGCGAGCCTCCCAGGGTTGATGAAGCCGTCCAGTAATTATAATCGCTTGGATCGCCGGTAGGATTCCGATCGACTGATGTTAGTGTGGTTCCATCACCATCAGGGGTTTCAGGCCAAGGCGATTCGTCGGAATAAATAAATGTTATAATCAGGGAGTTTTGCGAATCAAAAACAAGTATTGTATCTCCTCCATTGTTAAAAAATCCGTCACAATTGCCCGAAGGCAATACTCCATAAGCCTCGTAAAAATATTGTGGTTTGGCCGCAACAACATAAAATTTAACAGCTTCCAGAATTGAGTTTACAGGGAATGTGTAACTAATAGCAGAATCAATTCTGAATCCTGATAAGTCCAGATCGGTTGTTCCTGTATTTTTAAATTCGATAAATTCATATGACTTTCCTGAAATGGTATCGGTGCCATCAATAACATCTTTTGGATGATAACTTAGTTCTGTTATTTTAAGCGTTGAATAATCATCAAGTGTTGTCTTACTACCTTGACCTGATACAGTTATTGAGGCAGACAAAATTGCTGCTGTTATTACCAAAATAAAAGTTGGTTTCATAAATGTTCCTCCATTGAAAGATTTTGAAAGTTTACGTATCTCGTTTTAAGTATCGATCGTATTTTAGTTCTCGTTTTTCTAATATAAATACAATAAATACAGCTAACAAAGAACTTTTCCTACTTACATCATCTTTTCATTCCTGTTTTATATTTAAAGGTTTAAAATAATCATCGGTATTAAGCAACCAGGCAGGGTTTTAAAAACTGTCTGGTTTCACATTTTTTATTGTTGAGGTTGATAAATAAGTTTTTCTGTTTGGGTATACGTTTCGTTCTCAATTTTTAAAATATATACGCCTTGCGATAGTCCGATTGTTTCCAGGTTAATCATGGCTTCGGTGTCAATTAAATTCTCATAGATAACCGAGCCATTCAGATTATATATTTTAAACGTGGCACTATTACCCATATTATCTGAATTTGCTTCAACAATAAGGTATTGTGTTGTAGGATTTGGATATACAGAAAATGCTCTTTTATCCGATTTCCCTGTAACAGGTTCTGTAAAATTGTATTGATAATCGTCGGAGAAGGGTGAACCGCCATGGGTTGTTGACGATGTCCAGTAGGTATAATCACTGGGATCCCCGGTTGGGTTTCTCTCCATCGAAGTTAGCGTGGTTCCATCGCCATCAGGGGTTTGAGGCCACGGTAATTCATCGGAATAAATAAAGGTTATGATGGGTGTATTCCGGGTATCAAAAACAATAATTGTATCACCACCATTATCGAAGAATCCTTCGCAATTGCCCGAAGGCAGCATACCGTATGTTTCGAAGAAATAAGTTGGTTTTGTGGCAATCACATAAAATTTACCAGGGGCAAGGATTGTATTTTCGGGAAAAACATAAGACACAGCTGAATCAATTGTTAATCCAGATAAGTTTAAAGCAGTAGTTCCTGTGTTTTTAAATTCGATGAATTCATATGATTTGCCCGAGATGGTATCGGTTCCATTTATAACATCTTTTGGATGATAACTGAGTTCTGTTATTTTAAGTGTTGAAAAATCATCGGTATTTGAATAGAAATCGATCTCTGTTATTGGACTCCAAATGCCACTGGAAAGGATTCTGGCTTTAATAACAGAAGAAGAAGAAAGTCCAAGACTAATACTTCCTGTTCCCATTATTGCATCAGAAGAGATTTCTCCTCCTAATAACCGCGGGTCTGAACCATTAGTGGTATAGTAAATTTCGCCGGATGTATTTGGATTTTGTATCGTGGCAATTATCTGGTTGTTTAAAGCATAATTTCTTTCTGTTAATACTGAAACGCCATTTTTTATAATGGGCGATTTTAGAGTTGAGTATAAATCTGCTGAAATTAATTGGTTCAGTACAATTTGTGTGCGATAAGGAAAAAACTCATTCCGAACAGTTTCTATTTCGGGTAACCATTGATTATCTTTTGTATAAGGAGGTGAAGTACTAAAATCACCCCAGCGTGCCGATTCAGCGATAATAGCCATATCAATCTGACTTACACGGTTATTAAATCGTTGGAGGCATTCGTTTGGAGTTAATGCCCCAGTGCCTGTCATATGCATAGCAACTCTGTCGGCAAACCGCATTCTGTATTCTGCATTGGAAGTAAGTTTATAATGTAACCACTGAGGATGAAACACATAAATACTGTTTACCTTCATGTTGGATAGGGTTACCCTGTTTTCGTATAGTCCAATACCTGGATTGACAGCATCTACCATCATGGAGTGTTCTGCATCGTGATTAAAGAAAACAAATCCTTGTGCTTTATTGGTTCTGTCTTTTATAGCATAAAAATTGTTTGCGCCTTCATTACCTCCAAAGGCAGAAGTTGGAGCATCAAAGTTACCTGTATAAAAGATAGTGAGCATATAATCAATAAGGTTGTCAATATTGACCAGTACTTCAGATCCTGGAAGGGGTCTGCCCCTATAGTCTTTACCTTCTAGTTTGTAATAATTCTCGTTGCTTGTAAACCCGGTATTACACATGGTATAAACTTTTTGCCAGTTAGTTAAGTTTCCATCCGTTGCCTCTACCTGGTATGACCAGTTATCTGTGCTTACTTTTAAAACATCATAATCTTCATCGTTGCCACCCAGATAATCCGCAGCAAATTTAGCCTCGGAACGTTCCTGAGTTTGGTATATTCCCCAATACATGCCGTTCAGATACAGGTGATAGTACCTGCTGCGTGTATATGGCTGGTCCATGTCACGCTGCGAATCGCGTGAAAAGACTTCTCTTACCATGGTGTTATGTTCACCACCCCAGTTTGACCAGGCATAGTTTTGCTCACAACGCAGGTCAATTTTATCAAACTCGCTCACTCCTTCATTTTCAAAAAGAGGAAAATTCAGTTTTGCAGCTCCATAATCTTCCCTGAAAAATAGGCGGAATGCATGTTTTGGATATTCAGAATGACGGCTCCAACCTCCTCTTATTCGCAAGCCGGCATTTACCATAAAGCCATTGGACCCATCTGGGTTAATAAGCTCTACAGAGCTGAATTTCTCCCAATCTAATCCGTGACCTCCTGCATTTACATATATTCCAACAGATGGATCGAACAGATTTTCCATATCGGTTGATATAGAAATCGAAGGAATCTGAAGAAAAGCATCATCAATGAGGTTGGAATATTTCGAGTCTGTGACAACTCTCGAATCCATTGCTAAATCAATTACCTGTTGGTTTGTATTTGTTGTTGGCCAGCTTCCTCCCGGGTTTGCCTGGGTCTTAACACTCTCAATAAAAATAAATGTATGTGCAACCGGTTTTGATGGTGTATACCCGCTCTTTGATAGGGATGCCCGGACTACAAATGCCGGAGTCGCTGCCCTTCCGGTTGTGCTGGAAGGGTCAATGGTTATTGTTGTATCTTTTCCGGCACGAAAAGCGGTTGTAGATGTTTGTGGATTGCTGCCATCTAAAGTATATACGATACCAAGAGTGTTATCGGGCGAAGTTAGTGTGAGCGTAAATGGTGAGGAACAGAATCCGGCTTTATGACTGAAAACAACACTAGTGTCACATTTAACCTCTGGGATTGAAAGAGAGGCATTCATTTGGATATCGAAAAAGAAATCAGAGCTCTCTAATGTTACATTAAAACCCTGTATGGCTAATATATTTGTTCCTTCAATCAAATCAAACATACCTGAGTCAGCTTTAATAGTCACGGCTGTGCCCGATTCATGGTTCTCCGTTGCAAAGGAATTAAATGAATTTGATTCAGGTGCGCTCCTGCGAAAAACTTCCTTCCCATTAATCCAAACAATAAAACCATCGTCATAATTAACGGTGAAAGTAATTACCTTTATTTTATCAATAGAAGATGCATTGAAGGTATCACGCAAATATATGGTCGAATAATTATTCTGCATGTCGGTAAGTTCTGTACCTCCGGTTCCATCGGCATATCTGAAAGGTGCATTTCCTGTTGACCATAAAGAATCGTCAAAGTTTATGTTCATCCAGTCGGAATTTAACGTGCTTGCTTCACTTCCTTTTATGTAACGATATGTTGAGTTAAGTGGAAAACTAATTTGACCTGCGACCTGCATGAGAGTTGTAAATAGAATAGCCAACAGTATTCCAAAAAAACGATATAATTTCACTGGTATTTCCTCCCTTTGGTGTATAATGAAAATACAAATATATAAATACAACCGGGTTTACGGTAATCTATGTAAGTTGTTTCTTTTATTATAAAGAATATCAGTACCTTTCGATTTATTTTTGAGGAGAGCTTCTGGTTATTAGTAATATAATGAAACATCTATAAAAACCAGTTCAAGGAATGAAAAACTGATTATATTTGTTATTGATGAAATTGATACTCTAACTTTAAAAATAACGAATTATGTTCAAAGGACATCCAAAGGGACTCATTATTGCTTCGTTGGCTAATATGGGTGAACGATTTGGTTTCTATACAATGTATGCCATTTTTGTGTTGTTTATTCAGGCAAAATATGGATTTGATTCTGGAAAATCAGGAATGATTTGGGCTGGTTTTTTGTTTAGTGTTTACTTTCTACCCCTTGTCGGAGGTTTTATAGCAGATAGATTTCTTGGTTATGGGAAAACGATAACTATTGGAATAGTAATTATGTTTTTAGGATATATTTTGCTTGCTATACCAATGAAAGGTGATGTCAGTGTCTGGATTGTTATTGTGGCTCTTTTTATAATTGCTTTTGGTACCGGATTGTTTAAAGGCAATCTTCAGGCATTGGTTGGTAACATGTACGATAAACCTGAATATGGAGCACAAAGAGATGCAGCTTTTACAATATTCTATATGTGTATTAATGTTGGTGCTATGTTTGCCCCCACAGCTGCAGAGGCTATAAATAATTTCATACTGAAAAGCCATAATTTATTTTATGATGCACATATTCCTGCGCTAGCTCATAACCTGCTTTCCAACAACCTTGCAGATCCGGGAGAGCTTCTTGCCCTGGCGCAAAGACAAGATCCATCAGTTACTATCGAAACATTAAGAACATTTGCTGAAAATTATATTAACGTTTTAAGTACTTCATACCACTATGGTTTTGGAGTAGCTTGTTTAAGCCTTATTATTTCAGCATCGATCTTCCTTGGATTTAAAAAGTATTACAAATATGCCGATTATACTGAGAAACAGAAAGCAGCTAATGCTGATATGAAGGATCAGGTAATAGAAATGTCTGCATCAGAGACTAAGAAAAGGATACTCGCTCTTATTTTTGTGTTTTTTGTTGTTATATTCTTTTGGATGTCATTTCATCAGAATGGATTGACTATGACCTTTTTTGCCAGAGACTATACACAATCGACCGTAGATAATTATACCAATATTTGGTTCGATCTTTTTACCTTACTTCCAATTGGTCTGTCTTTACTTGGACTCGTTTTAATGTTTAGAAAGGTTTCAGAAATGAAAACCAGGATAATCGGAGCGATTTTATTAATCGTTTTTTCCGTTATTGCTTATTATCGATTTAGTGGTTTTAAAGATATCAATCCTTTTACACCACAAATGTTTCAGCATTTCAACCCGTTTTTTATTGTTGCTTTAACTCCATTAGTTCTTGGCTTATTTGCATGGTTGAGAAGCAAAGGAAAAGAGCCATCATCGCCAAAGAAAATTGGCT
>JAHEEB010000204.1:0-4126 GCA_024640925.1 Bacteroidota bacterium
ACTCTTATTAAAAACACATCGGAAGTAGACCGCTATTTGGGCAATGCATGGGGAGAAGTAAAATTGTTCAAGGGATTAAAATATAAAATTAATTTAAGTTATAACCGCACTTTTTGTCGAGACATTAAATTTGAACCTCTTTACAATATGGGCTATTTTATTAATAATACAGAATCATCAAAACTTTATGACAATAACCGGATTTATACCAAGGGATTAGTTGAAAACACCTTAACTTATGATAAGGTCTTTGGGAAGCACACATTGTCTTTACTGGCGGGGCAAATGTATGAGTCAAACAGGTATGATTTCAAAGGTACATATGCCGATAAATTACCAGAGCCCTATTTTGTGGTTTTAAATAGCGGTACAGATCAAAGTTGCAGTGGGTATTATAATAAATGGGCATCCACTTCTTATCTGGGCAGACTAAATTATAATTTTGACGATCGATATTTGTTAACAGCCACAGCACGTTTTGATGCATCCTCAAAATTTGCTCCACGTAATCGCTGGGGGACTTTCCCTTCCATAGCTTTGGGATGGAAACTGCAAAACGAACATTTTATTACATTACCAACATTTATTTCTGAATTTAAACTAAGAGCCAGCTATGGACAATTGGGGAATGATAATATTGATCCGTATTTGTATTCAACAACTGTTAACCAGAGTATCCCATATAACTTTAATGGAATAAAAGTTACAGGAGGGGCACAAACCAATTTGGTTGACCAAAGTATAAAGTGGGAAACAAAAACAAAGTCAAATATTGGTTTTGATGCCGCTTTTCTCAAAGGCGCCATTGAATGGTCGGCTGAATATTATAACGATAAGTCCACTGATATTTTAGTTGCTATTTCAATCCCTGGAACGTCTGGTTCTGTTAATAATACAAATTTTATGACAAATGCTGCCAGTATGAGAAACAGTGGTTTTGAAACGACAATAATCTATCACAAGGCAAAAGGCGAATTTACATTTGACATTTCGGCTAATGCAAGTACTTTGAAAAATAAAATATTGGACCTAGGCGGAAACAATACTTACTTAGAGAGCTCTGCTTCACGAACCGTGGTTGGTAGGTCGCTGGGTGAGTTATATGGATATAAAACGGAAGGAATTTTTCAATCTGCTGATGAAATTAACAGCGTAGCGCCCGGAACATCTGGCTATGATGCCAACAAACATGCATATCAGGCAGGTCAAACCTCACCGGGAGATTTAAAATTCAAAGATCTTAATGGTGATGGTGCAATTACTAGTTTGGACAAAACTTTTCTTGGCCGAGGTATACCAAAAATTTATTATGGGATGAACTTTAGTGCAAAGTATAAAGGGTTTGATTTTACTTTCAATGCTTCAGGTAGTAGCGGTAACAAAATTAATAGTAACATATATTGCTCATTAATGCATACTACGGATTACACCAATTACTCTACTGAAATGCTGAATCGCTGGACACCAACAAACACGAATACAGATATTCCAAGACTTTGTGAATACGATCCGAATGCAAACGGACGTATGTCGGATCGAAAAGGTTGGTTACAAGATGGTACCTATCTTCGGATCAATACCATTTCTTTAGGATATACCTTACCAATTTTTTCGAAGAATATTTCTTCCTTAAGAGTTTACTCTACCTGCCAGAATCCATTCCTTTTTACACATTACAAAGGTCTTAATCCAGATTTTAATAATCCGGTTCCTTTGTGTCCGGGTTTTGATTATGGTTCCTATCCAAAACCAAGAACCATTATGTTTGGCGTACAGGCATCTTTCTAGTTGGATGGTTAATAGTTTACTAATAAAATTAATTACGAATATGATTATGAAAAAAATAGCATTACTTATCATACCAGTGCTTTTCGTAATGAGTTGCGAAAAGGAACTTGATCTCAAGAATCCTAATAATCTTTCCACAGATACTTACTGGTCAACCGAAGACCAAGCTAATGCTGCCTGCATAGCAGTTTATCAACAGCTAATTATGGAAGGCTGTTACATGCACTGGACTCAAGTGTTAACAGATGGACGTAGCGATGAGATAAGATCTGTTGGTCCCTGGTTAAACTATACATGGACCTCTGATTTTACCCTTTGCAATCATTCGGATGACCCTTTTATGCAAAGATATGTGTGGGAAGACTATTATAGATTACTTTTTAGGGCAAACCAAGTCTTCGAAAAGATTCCTTCGATAAGTATGGATGAAAACCTTAAAACCCGTATATTGGGACAAACTTATTTTCTGCGAGGTCTTGCTTTTTTTAATCTTGCCAAATTGTTTAATATTGTTCCAGTAATAACTTCGACACCAAAGAGTTCTTCAGATTATTACCCCTCCTCTGCAACGCCAGAAGAGTTATGGAACCAGATTTATACTGATTTTCAGAAAGCTATTGATATGCTCCCTGTTTCTTATGATAACGTCACCGGATCGGATAAAGGACAGACCGGTCGTGCAACAAAGGGTGCCGCCATTGGCATGCTCGGCAAAGCTTATCTTTATAAAGGAGAATGGCAGAAAGCAGCTGATCAGTTCTCTTTATTGATTAATGGTCCCGATGTTAATATTTACAGTCTTGTGCCAAATTATTCGGACAATTTTACAGTTACAAACGAAAACAATTCCGAATCGCTTTTCGAAGTGCAATTTGCAACTACGGATGAGGTGGGCGGCACTGCTTGTAACTGGCATTTAGAGCCAAGTGCAAACCTAAAACAAGTTTGTGCTGCTGCGTGCAACTATTCTAACAAGGGGTGGACTGACTTTCTTCCTACTCAATTTCTTCTTGATGAATTTAAACAAGAAAAAACGATAGATGGGAAAATCGATCCACGTTACTATTCTACCATTGCTTCATATGAAACAGATGTTTATGACACTACATATTATGGCACGGGTTGGCTTACCCAGGGAATTGATACAAGCAGAAACTTTATTAGAAAATATACTAATGATGGAACCCCTGGATATACAACAGAATTAAACGGGAGCGACCCAATTTCGGGTATTAACTTTAGAGTCTTAAGATATGCTGATATCCTTATGATGTATGCTGAATGTCAGAATGAGTTAAATAATCGTGCTGAATGCGCAAAATATATTCAAATGGTAAGAGATAGAGCAAACTTGCCTGATCGTGAAACCGAATTTGCAGGCTTTACCCAGGAACAAATGCGTGAGCAGATTTCACATGAAAGAGTTTTGGAGTTTGCTATTGAAGGACAACGTGCCGACGATCTTATTCGTTGGGGTTGGTTTTCTGATCCGGCTAAACTTGAGGAATTGAAATTACATGATACGGAATTCAATACATACACCTCTGGTAGAGAGTTTTTACCAATTCCTCAAAATGAGCTTGATGTAAATACTAATCTCTCAAAAAATTCTGCTAATTAGGGCTATTTAAATATGAAAATTCTTTGCAAATCAGGGTGATTTTCATTCCTTTTCCAATGCTAATAAGAAAGTTAACTGAACGGTTTTTAAGCTGGGAAGTTAACTTTCTTTTTTTTACTGTTTCTGTTTATATAAGCAAGCTTATTATTGTTAAGCTCTTCTGAAATCAGTTTCGGGCATTTGCCAGGCAAATTTTTAAGGAATATTATTATAATTTTGAAAGGAATTTTGAAACATCTTTCTGCTTATGAAAGTTATTCATGTATTGTTTTTTATTCTTTTAAACGTATTGTTAAAACAATCCATTGCCTGTGACATTATTCATCTCTCAAATACTCAGAAGATGGCTCTTGAAGTTGCGCAGGCTTATCAGGAAATCATTTCTATTCAAAGCGCTGATTACACTAAGCTTCTTGGTTTATCATTAAATAATTCGAATGAGATCGTAGCCGATTTTTTAAGAGTCGGAATGTATCTCGATGAGCCCAGTTTTAAGGGTAGCAGTCATCTTAGATTAACAATCAGGAATAGTGGTTCGATTACCTCGATAAAAAGAAACCTGTATGCTTGTGATGAGTATTATTTAAGTTTAAATAGGATTAATGATAAAATTAAAATCGTTTCACAATTAGACAGAAGTTTACTACTAGAGTTCGAAAATGGTAAAATTGTTATTGCTGAAGAAGAAGAATTTGGTAATTATTCGGGGGCTTTTGA
>JAHEEB010000204.1:4136-7059 GCA_024640925.1 Bacteroidota bacterium
AAAAATACAGGTATATTTTTTTTTACAATGAGAAAGGGAAAATATCTTCCGTTCAAAGCTATCGGGTTTTCGGAAAGGGAAAAAATTACCGCGAAGCTATTGAATCGAACTCACTATTATTTCGTGAAAAAAAATATGAATATAGTGACTCTACAAATGAGGTAACAATAACTATTAAGCATTTCTATAACAGGAAAAACAAAAGGAAGAATAAGAATATAATTTCATATTTTACCATGATAAGAGTGTGTGATATGAAAGAAATGGTTGTTCTGGAACAATTTAATCAATCAAAACCCGGAGAAATAGTTGAAAATCATGAAATATACTTTGACTCTAACTTTGTAGTAACAAAAAGCATTAAAAACAAATTTATTCCTTACTCTTCTGTTGTAACGAAATATCGTTCTAATTCTCAAGGATTTCGTGATACTATTATTACCAATATATTTGATGAAAGAAATGAATGGATAGAACATCGTGAGACATATTATACCTATACTCTAAAAGCTGGAGGAGATGAAAGCGATATTTGTTCTTTTAACAAAAAGAATTTTAGCAGAGAATTTGACAAGAATGGCGAGGTAATAGAAGAAACTGATGGTGATAAAATAAGGAGAAAAGAAAACGGTGTTTGGGGACCTTGGATAATAAAGGGATTATACACGTTGTTTTAAACAAGTGATTGAGGGGAATGAAAAAAATTCAGACCATTACTTAACCCTTTGTGCTTTTTCCCATGCAGCTTTCTGGCCACCCTTTAAGTAACGTATAAAACCTGAAATCAGGCTATAATTCATAATAACCAGGTAAAATGGGGCAAATATAAATTTAAACTTTACCTGTTTGTCTTGAAATATGGCGCCAATTGCAGCCAATAAACAGAAAAGGATAAGGAGAATAAAAATAATACAATAAAAATCTATCGGTCCGTTAAAAAGGATTATACCCAGAGTAATTATTGGCAAGGAGAATAAAGCAAAGGGGACAAATAGCCAACGTAGAACCTTATGGGAGAAATATTGAAAGCTCAGCCCAAAATGCTTAAAAAAATTCAATAAGTACAGAGAACCAAAAAGTACCTGGAAACTCCCGGCAGCAATGCGGGTTTTCCGTTTAATTTCTTCCCGGATGCTAAACGAAGCAAATTCTTTAGCAGACGCCTGGGGTCTGTATTTTATCTTGTACCCATTCTGGGCAATAGAGAGTGATACAACAAAATCGTCCAATACAATATTCTCTTTGGGAGGAATATAGAGCTCTGTTTTAATAGCATAGATTTCACCAGCTGCACCAACAGTGGTACCAACCTGCGATTCAAGTTTTTTAATAATTGACTCGTAATTCCAGTAAATGCCTTCGCCAGCGCTTACGGCAATATCCTTTTCTTTCGATAACACCCTTTTTTCTCCGGCAACACAGCCAACTTTCTTGTTATTAAAACCCAGAATAAGTTCCTTAATAGCTATTGGTGCAAGCATTGAGTTCGCATCGGAAAATACAGTATATGGCGTTTTAATAAAAGTCATAGCCCTGTTTAGGGCGGCGGTTTTACCTTTTCTTTCAGGAATATGTATAACTTCGATGCCCGGAATGCCTTTCAGTTTCTCATAAGTTCCATCATCTGATCCATCAGTAATCCACAAATGGTGTATCTTTTCTTTAGGGTAATCCAATTGAAAAGAGTTTAAGATTTTCTCATCAATAATATCAATCTCATTATAAGCTGCAACAAGAGATGTAACTTCGGGCCAATCTTCATGACTGGATTTAGTCTGAATTTCTTTTTTTTTGAAAAGTGAGATGCCAATTAAAACAAGAGTATATCCCAGATAGGAATAAAGAATAATCGATATTAGTATCCAGAATAGGATGATAAGCATTATAGGTTTGCTTGATAAAAAGTTGCTAATTCTTTTGCCAGTGTCTTATTTGTATAATTGTTACGAATAAACCGTAAGGAATTCTCGCCCAATCGAATAAAGAAATCAGTATTCTCCAGTAAAATTTGTACTCCTTTTGCAAAATCGAGAGGCTCCTCAGAAACAATAGCATGATAATTCGGAATAATATCAAGGCCTTCAGCCCCAATTGGAGTGGTAACAACAATTTTGCCCTGCGCCATAGCTTCAACAATTTTAACTCGCATTCCTCCTCCTGAAAGCAAAGGAACAATCATAATATCATATTCGTTGACAAATGTTTTCGCATCTTCAACTTCTCCATGAAAAAAGATCCCCGGTTTGTTAATCATTTCAGGGAACCAATCAGGGGTGTTACGACCGGCAACGTGAAATTCAATATGAGAATGACTCAAGGTTATCAATGGCCAGATGTTTTTGACAAACCATAGAATTCCCTCCTGGTTAGGGAGCCAATCGAGAGACCCCAGGAAATAAAGGCGGCGGTTGTTTCTGATGGTTATTTTATCTGCAATATCTTCGACAGGAATACCTGTTTGAATAACCTTGCTGGGTTTGTTGTTTCCCAGTTTCTGGTATTCAACCGCATCACGATAGGTTATGGGTATGAGAAGGTCGTATTCATTGATGTTGTTTTTCTCAAGTCGTTTAACTCTCTTAGACAATATCTTCATGTAAAGTTTCTTATACAATGTTTTTTCGTTCAGATAAAGTCTTTCCCATATCTCGTATTCTATGTTATGGGAACGAAGAGAAATTTTGGCATTGGTGTGTTTCCGGATAACAGGAATGTAAGGAGTCAGGTATAATCCTTCCAGTTGTATTACATCGAATTGGGTTGTTTGAATGGTTTCTATAATTTTTTGTTCAAAAATTTCACTGATAAAACGCACTGCATTGTATGGAATTTTAGAGAAAAGCAAGTTTTTAAGCATAGAACTTTTCTTTATTGTTGTATCAACAAAGACGGTATTCATGCAAATGCAATCGGGAAGTTTTGT
>JAHEEB010000928.1 GCA_024640925.1 Bacteroidota bacterium
GGTAAATACCGATGAATCATATAAAGCCCAGATTTGTCAAAAAAATACTCTTGCAAATTGTATTTTTGCAAATTCAGATATCGGCATTCAACTCTGGAATGCAGACTCTAACCTTATAAAAAATTGTATTTTCGATAGTGTCGAAACACTTCTTGTAGATTTTCGGACTCTTTATATTAATCGAAAGAACCCTGGGAATACCTGCCGAAACACGGTTGTAACGAACATCATCGGAGGTTATCAGGGGGACTGGGGCAGCGGTGACCGGATTTCATTCACCTATTCTGATTATTGGAATAATAGCTTCGACATGCCGGAAGGTGAAGGCAACTTGTCGAAGGACCCATTGTTCGTTGATGAAACTCAGGATGAATACCACCTCAAATCTTTGTATGGCCGTTGGGATGAATCCTTATCAGCATGGATAAACGATGAGGAAACAAGTCCTTGTATTGATGCAGGCGATCCAACAGACGACTTTACCGCGGAACCTTGCTCAAATGGCAACAGGATAAACATTGGTGCATATGGTGGTACAATCGAAGCCTCAAAAAGCCTTATATCGTGTCTTGTTTCTAATGAAACCCCTGAAACCAATCCTCTGGGAGTGATTATTTACCCCAATCCGTTCAACCTTTCCACAACAATCAACTATCAACTTCCTGTTGATGGAACAGTTAACCTATCTGTTTACGATATGTCAGGAAATGAGATTGTAACATTGATAAATGGCGAGAAAAGTGCAGGCAACTTCTCTGAAACACTTGACGGTTCTTTATTATCAGACGGTGCGTATTTTATCAGGCTTACTGTAAATCAAATAAACGGGAAACAACTCGTAAATGAGAATAAAATAGTGTATATCAAATAAAACGAAAAATAATTAACCCAAAATATCTCGGAACCTAATTAGAAGGGATTTTAGGCTAAAAGGAAGATTTTCTATTAATTGAGATTACGTATCTTGCCTGAATTGATTGTCCTATCAAAAAGCAAGATTCTATGAAAACAAGATTCTTTCTATTTGGTCTGATTGTTTTTCTTAATTATACAATTACTTACGCTCAGGAAAAAAAACAATCAAAAAGCTTAACAGTAGACATCAACACAATTGAGGCATTTAAAGATACCTTGAATCAATTATCAAAAAATTCTGATAATGATTTTTTTAAAATGCATTGTAATTCAATCATAACTGTTATTGAATCGAAGAAAAGTTTATTACAACAAGATACTTCATTAATAACGGAAACCTATAATGCTTTTAATAACTCTGTTATCGAAGGTAATGCTAAAATCCTTTCCAGTTACCTTGGTCGGAAAAGACCGTTTATTTTATCCTGGCAATCACCTGCCGATAGTAATATTTCGTTCTCCTGGTTGAAAGTACCGAAAGACTGGAACCCGGAAGAGGATTATCCCTTATACATTGAACTGCATGGTTTATGGAGTGTTGCTAATAACTCCATTGAATATTTAACATACCCTTACCGAAGCAGCGCTTCCTCCAGTTTTGCCTTCGAAGACGGATATCTTCTCTCTCCCTGGGGTCGGGGAAATATTTGGTACCAGGGTATTTCTGAGACCGATATTTGGGAAAGCATCGATGCCCTGAAAACAATCGTTAAAATTAATTCTTCCAGGCAATATTTATGTGGCCATTCTATGGGCGGCTATGGAGCCTGGTCAATTGGAAGCAAGTCACCAGAAACATGGGCAGCACTAGGAATACATGCAGGTGCCTTATGGTATAACAACAGTTCTTTGGTTACAAATGAAGTAGTTAACAAGTTAAAAGATGTACCAACTTATTTTGTATGTGGAACACAGGATGGTCTTTTAACCATTAATCAAACTGCTTATCATATGTTACAAGATGCTGGAAACTACAACACTTCCTTTGTGACTTTTACTGGCGGACATGATTATATTGAGGAAAATGTCGAAAACATGTATGTTTGGATGAAAGACTTTGTAAATGAAGACTGGAACGATATAAATGAACAAACAATACCTGAACCTCATAAAACCTTTGTATACCCAAATCCATTCAACAAATGTGCAGAAATAAGTTATAATATAAAATCGGCAAGTGTTGTAAAAATTGAAATTATCAATCAGAATGGACAGGTTTTACAGATTCTGAGAAACGATTTTCAGGTTGAAGGAGAATATAAACAAAGCTGGACACCCGATAGCTGGATACTTTCGGGTTTGTATTTCTTACGAATTTCAAAAACTGATGAAGTAGAAACAATGTCCTTATTGTATATTAAGAACTAAAAAACTGAGTTTAAGAACCATGTATTGATCTGATTTTCGGACGATTGTAAATTATTCCGTTACATTCTTTTCTCCACCAGGCAGATGAATGCCTAACGATACTCCCGTTGTGAATCCAAGCGGATAAGTTTCTTTATACAAAACATTCCCTTCAGCAAAAGCTCCAACATTTATAAATCTCCCAACCCGCTGATTAATTTTCAGCCCCAATCCTCCAGAAGCACATAAAAAACTTGTTCCCGCATTATTTTCATTAAAAAAATATCGTATTCTGCAAAGACTAAATGAAGGGGACAACTCCATGTTTTCTCCCAAATTAAAGT
>JAHEEB010000929.1 GCA_024640925.1 Bacteroidota bacterium
AAAAACAAAAAGACGGCAGAGATAATATTACTTGTGGGAGGAACGGCTGCTTTTATTGGAGCAATGAAATCTATATCAGCGCCTCAGGTTATTTTGTTTTGTGGTAGTTTTACCTGTTTTTGTTTTAGTCACTATTTTTCGATCAAAAAATCGAAACCTTTACAAATAGCCGTATTCAAATACAGCCATTAATTAAGCATCAAAAATT
Source organism: Bacteroidota bacterium (assembly GCA_024640925.1). Taxonomy (GTDB): domain Bacteria; phylum Bacteroidota; class Bacteroidia; order Bacteroidales; family UBA10428; genus UBA10428. Next base: position 209 of record JAHEEB010000929.1, read on the forward strand.
TAATTATAAGAATATCTTTTTACTAAGGTTAGTTGGGGAGTTTGAAGCAATCAATTTTCAGTGCATATTTTTTAATAGAATTACAACCTTTAAAATTGGCCATTCCACCCCAATTAAATTTATGCTGTGTATGGCCAGTTGTTTTTATTTTATCCTTTGGTCAATTATTTTATCTTCAGGATCTCTTCGACAATCCCAAATCATTATTATTAAAATTTATTGGTCAAAAATTTCATATATTATTTGATAGTCACCTGTTATTAATGCTCTTACAGAATCATAATCAGGTGTCCCAAAAAAAGGATTTTTACTTAATAATTTTATGCTATTATTTAATTTTGCATTAAACTTAATACTATATACATTTGATTTATTGCGCTTTATATAGAAGTCTAAAATGTCAATTAATCTAATCTAGCTTCAATAGAACAATCTACTTTGAACTTAACCATTGGTCAATCTCCTTTTGCAAATCATCGTGTGCAATAGTCTGTTTATTTTTTAATTGCTGTCTCGCTGAATCTAAACGATTCTTTTAATAATCACTAAGCTTATAAATCCTATCAGATACTTTGCTTTCAATTATTGTCTTTATTCCATTCAAAAAGGAAACATCAATATGAGACAATTGTTCCGTAATTTTTTGTCTTAATTCTATCGTACTCATATCATTAAACCATTTAAGCAAAGATACACTTTTTTTATAATCTGTGGTTCAGACAATTTCTTCGGCACACCAAATCTTTTTTTTATGTAAAAACTATATGTATGTACAAATCTGTTATTGCCCCTTAATCAAAGGGGTTGGGGTTTTAAATCAAAATTTTTCCATGTTTACCTGCCGGTGAACCCTTCGGGTTTGGGCAGTTAGCCCACTTGAACTACTATTTATTAGCGGCTGGTTTTAATACCCATCCCACCATTCTGGGAGTTTAATATTACCATAATAATCTTTAAATCTTAAAATTCTCAAAGAATAATGGAAATCATTATGTTCTCCATCTATTATATATTCGACTTTAATTTTTTGACCATCAATATCCCACATTGCTTTTAAGATGTCTCCTGGAAGATACTTTTCCCCCTTCTTAAAAAAGTTTTTCTCATTTCTTGTCTGTTTTAATGGTTGGCCGAAATAACCTGTGAATAGTTTTATTATCGTATCTGTCTTAGAATAAAGATTATCAAACCACTCTGAATTAATTGGTAAATCTAATGATGTGAATCCTATCTGATTAAGACTATCATTTCTAACAACAAAACTCCAATTGCCAAATATTTCATTTCTATTATCATAAACAGATATACAATAGAAAGCAGTATCAAAACTTTTGTAATTAAAGTCTTTTTGTTTGTCTACATAATTATTAATTAAGTCACAAATTGTTAATTTTTCATTATACAATTTAGTTTCAAAAATTGACAATGATTGACCAAAAGTTGTCTTTACAATGCTTAACGAAATAAGTAGTATTAATAATAATCTTTTCATAATAGTATTAATAAATTGTTTTTGGATGCTCTAAACTTGACGCCAATCGGGTAAAGAAAGATATAAAATATTTCGCATCTCCGCCCTCTCAAACCACTCCCGATGTACATCGGGATACCGGCCGGTATATGGCGGTTACTAAAATAATGATAAATTTGTTTAATCTAAGCTTTTTTCCTTAACCACAACCGACCATCGGGAGCTCACCGTAGGTAAAGAACACAAAGTTTAGCTTCGAATAATTTGCCAATAAATCTTTTAAATTATTTCTTGTTTCTTTTAAAATTCGGTTATTCGTACCGGCAAACTGAATTTAGAACATTAAAATACCACAACCATTAATCCGTCCATGTTTGGGGTAGGTATTGCGGACATAAGAATATTGCGGGCATTGGAGGGAAGGGGTTGTTATAATCTGTGGTTCAGACAATTTCTCCGGCACACCAAATCTTTCTTTTATGTAAAAACTATATGTATGTACAAATCTGTTATTGCCCTTAGAAGGCATACGTACGATGGTGTGAGAGGTGCTCCGGTAAGCTATTTGGCTACCGGTCATCTCGATTACCAACCGTTAATTAATATTCAATCGGGCATATCAAAGTTTCTAATTCGTCAATGCTTTTTGTTAAATAAGTTTGCCCATTGTTGATTACATTTTCTATTCACTTATAACTCATCCCCATTCTCTAATCCCCATTCCCTAATCCCCATTCCCTAATCCCTATTTTAATGATTTATCTCCTCACGTTTGGCTTTTATTAAGTTATCTGTTGGTGATTTTTGTTAATAACTCACATTTTTTAACACATTAAATGAAACTGTAAGGTATTAATTTCGGTAATACTAATATACAAGGGATAAAAACCAAGGTAAACCAAACGGCAAATGAGGGTTAGATTCAGG
>JAHEEB010000205.1 GCA_024640925.1 Bacteroidota bacterium
TCAGTTGTTTAAAAAAGAAAGCATTATACCCGATTCAGATATTCTGGAATATTCAGGAAATTCAATAGAAACCCTTGTGAAAATTGGAGAAAAAACCGGACGAATAAATTAATTAAGAAAGTAAGTGCTTTAATTTCTCAAGTATAAAAAAACAAAACAAATTGACTAATCAGTCAATTTTATTTTTATATTTGCATTATGAATGAAAAATATGATAAAATAATTCAGGTATCATTAAAATTATTTGTTGAAAAAGGTTTTCACAATACTCCAACATCTTTGATAGCAAAGGAAGCAAACATTGCTACAGGAACCTTATTTCATTATTTTGAGAATAAGGAGACTCTAATAAATACGGTTTATATCGATAGTAAAGACTCCCTCATAAATGCTTTAAAAGCGAATATAGATGCAACTCTCAATATACCCGATCTGATTAAAAAAATGTTTCTGAGCTCAATAAAATGGTGTTTGGAAAATCCAGAACGATTTGCTTTTTTTCAAACCTTCAGCAATTCACCATTTATTTCTGATAACACAAAGGAGAAGGTAATGGAAATGTTCGATTTTTTAGAGGATGTAATTGAAAAAGGACAAAAGAATGGGTATTTTAAAGAAATTTCTGTTGAATTATTATTCAATGCAATGTTTGGAATTATGATTCAAATGATGAATTATTTCTATGAAAAGCCTGATAGATTTAATAATAATAAAAATGTTGAAAGTGCATTTACATTGCTTTGGGATGCATTAAAAAAGTAAAAAAATTTTATTAATTAATAGACTGATTAGTCAATCATTATAAACTATAAAATTATATGAAAAGAAAAACAGTATTAATTACTGGTGCTTCCAGTGGAATAGGAAGAGAATTAGCCAAAATTTTTGCTAAAGAGGGGGTTGATTTAGTATTGGTTGCCAGGAGGTATGAAAGGTTATATGAACTTAAGAACGGTTTACAGGCAATATATGATTTAAACATTGAGATAATACAGGCAGATTTGTCAAAACCAGACTTTAGTGGAAAGATTGCGAATATACTTAACAGTAAAAATATCTCGATTGATTACCTGGTGAACAATGCCGGTTTTGGTGGTTACGGTAAATTCTATGAAAGGAATTGGGCTGATGATAAAGCAATGGTTAATGTTAATATAATGGCTTTGATTGAGTTGACAAGAATTATTTTGCCTCAAATGGTTAACCAGAATTTCGGAAGAATAGTAAACATAGCCTCAACTGCCGCATTTTTACCAGGTCCTTTCCAGGCTGTATATTATGCTTCTAAGGCATTTGTTTTATCTTTTTCACAGGCACTTGCCGAAGAAGTCTCTGACAAAAATATTAAAGTCACAACCTTTTGTCCTACTGCAACAGAAACAGAGTTTGCCAGTGTAGGAGATCTGAGCAGCACACCACTTTTTAAAAAAAAGAATAAAAAAGCTGAAAATGTAGCCAAACAAGCTTTTTTGTCGATGCAAAAAGGGGAACTAGTTAAAATAGATTCACCTATGGAAGCTTTTAGCTTCAGATGGATTTTTCCTTTACTAAGCAGGAAAATGATTTTAAAATTATCAAGAAGCATTATGGAAAAAAAATAAGATAAACAGAATTATGAAAAAAAATACGGTTTTAATTACTGGAACATCTTCCGGAATTGGAAGAGAATCTGCAAAATTATTTGCAGAAAAGGGCTGGAATGTTATTGCAACTCAAAGAAATCCTGATAATGAAAAAGAATTAATCAACTATTCGAATTTGATGCTTGTAAAAATGGATGTCATCAATGTTGAATCTGTTGTAAAAGGTATTAAAGAAGGAATAACCCGCTTTGGATGCATTGACATACTTATTAATAATGCTGGCCTGGGAATGCATGGAATTTTTGAGGGATGCAGTGAGAAAGAATTTCGGCAGGTATTTGAGGTAAACCTTTTCGGAATAATAAACACAATTCAGGCTATTTTACCTCATTTCAGGTCAAACAAAAAAGGTAAAATCATTAATGTCACATCCATGGGAGGAAGGATTGGGTTACCATTCCGTGGAATATACGATAGCTCTAAATATGCTGTTGAAGGACTTTCTGAAGTTTTATACTACGATCTGAAACCATTTAACATAGCAGTAAAATTGGTTGAGCCAGGATTTATAAGTTCTCAGTTTCATAAATCTCTTTTAATTACCCGAATGGATAATGTAGCAATCTATAGAAACCAGCTGGAAAAACTTTTAAGCAATAAAACACATAATGGCAAAGGTACCTCAGCAACAATACCTGCCAGGATTATTTATAAAGCAGCAATGAGCAACTCCCACAAGTTACGTTATGTAGCAGGAAATGATGCCATTCTTGTCTGGTTACTTCGGAAAATGTTACCATTTACCCTTTTCTCAAGATTATTGAACAGTTTGAATGTTTAATCTCATTGCAATATTATTAATTTGTTGTTATATAGTTAATTATAAAAATATAAGAAAACTCCATGGTTAAAATATGGAGCTTCCATCAAAATAAATTATACGAATGAAAAATGTATTAGTAACAGGAGCGAATGGGCATTTGGGATATACGATATCAAAATACCTGAGTGAAAAAGACTACAATGTATATGCCGGAGTAAGAAATATAAATGATAAGTCCAAAACAAAGCTTTTAGATAAACTATCGGTCAATCTGGTTGAGTTGGATATTACAAATATCGATCAGGTACAAAAGGTTGTACAACATGTCGATGGAGTATTTCATACAGCTGCGGTATTAAGTTTATCAGGGAAGAGAAAGGATATAATCGGTCAGACCACCGTTGGGGCAATGAATATTATTAAAGCAGCAAACCAGTGCGATGTCAAAAAAGTTATCTATACTTCTAGTTCGAGGGTATTGGGGGCGGTTAGTACAAAAGAAGCTCCCTTAAATGAACATAGCTGGAACGCAAATTGTAAAGTTCCCTATTTTGAAGCAAAAATTATTTCCGAAAAGGAGGTAGCCCGTTATGCTAATGAAAAGAAGATGAATGTAATTTATATACTTCCATCAGTTATTCTGGGGCCAAATATTAACAGATTTTCGGAAAGTACTGATCTGGTAAGGAAAATCATGCTTAACAAAATGCCAGTCATAGCGCCTGTTTCATTCAATTTTGTCGATGTAAGGGATGTTGCTTTGGCACAAATTGCTGCATATGAGAATCCTCAAGCTTATGGCAGGTATATTATAGGAAATGAACCAATATACCTATATGAATTAATAGAGGAAATAAGCAAATACTATGTAATTAAGAAACCCAAAATTCAATTAAATAAATACACTTTTATTTCACTTTCATATATCATGAGTTTGTTTTTGCCCTTAGTTGGTAAGCGACCTCAGACTTCTACACAGCAGGCTATTGAATTTACTAAAGGTGTAAGGTATCTGGATTTATCAAAAACTGAAAAAGAATTGGGAATAAAGCTCAGGAAAACAAGTGATACAATTAAAGATACGGTAAATTACATTTTAGAATGCGGATTAATATAACAATCATACTCCAGAGGTTAGAATAGATTAATTTATGGTAGAGAACAAAATACACATTATTTTGTTAAGCTATACAAACCTAAAATGAAAAGATTTCTTTTTGTAATTCAACAATTAAATACCTCTGGATATGAAGTCAACAAAAATTATTTATTGGACAACAACAGTTCTTATTTTTTTGTTTGAAGGTGTAATTCCCGCAATTACATCTAATTCAGAACTTGCAGTTGAAGGTATCAGACATTTAGGCTATCCTGTTTATTTTGGAAGGATGCTGATTTTTTTTAAAGTGGCTGGTGCTTTAGCACTAATCTTGCCTATGGTTAAGGGTCGATTTAAGGAATGGGCTTATGCTGGTTTTGGTATAACTTTTATTTCTGCAACAGTTTCCCATTGGTCCGTAGATGGTTTTAATGGAATGACAATTTTCCCTGTTGTAGCCTTTGGGATATTAACTGTTTCATACTTTTCTTACCAAAAGCTAAAAAAGACCTAAATTAGACAAAATGAATATTGAGGTAAATACCAATGCGAAAGCATATGCCGCAGATTCAATTGAAATCAATGCGTCAGTAAAAAAAGTTTTTTCTTTGATATATAATTTGAATGATTGGCCAAAATGGTTTGATGGTGTTTCAGAAATTCAAATGGATGGAACTCCTGAGCTGGGTAAAACCTTTCGTTGGAAAGCTAATGGATACAAAATAAAATCAAAAATCCATACGTTGCAATCTGATTCTGAAATTGGTTGGACAGGAAATATGTTGTGGATAAAAGCAATTCACAACTGGAAATTTGAAAGGTTGCCAAATGGCAATACGAAAGTATTTGTAGAGGAATGTTTTGAAGGTATTTTCTCATCGCTTATGAGAAAAACGTTGAAATATGGACTTAGAAAAGATTTACTTCTACTTAAACGGGAATCGGAAAAATAACTATTATTTATGATATCAATATTTTTTCCGACATAGGCTGACTTTCCAAAATGATTATGCAATTGATTAATTGACATTCCGTTCGATGTTATACCAGGTTTATATATCTGTCAAAATACATTCACAAAGATATTTGTAATTAATTAGAGAAAGTAGTCTTAATTGAAAAGCTTCCCGACAGTTCATTTTGTCGGGAAGCTTCTTTATATGCAAAATCTGTAAAATCTTGCAGCCTTAATACAGACTTTGTTTCACCAATTTCTCTGATTTTTTTTCATATCACACTAAAAATGTTTATTTTTTCTTATGGAATTTCTATATCTTATGCATCTATTGATTAATCCTGCCGGTTTTCAGATAGGATTAGTATAAACTTAATACCTCAACATATGAAATGGTTTTTTGTTACCCTGCTTTTATTTGTTACCCTAATAATTTCTTTTTCTTATAAATCATCTGAACAAATACCGATTATGAGTGATTTTGACTATAAATCAGCCTGGACAAAGGTTGAAGATTTTGAAAACAAAGGTTTACCTGAATCTGCTTTGAAAGAGGTTAACCAGATTTATTCAAGTGCAAAAGCTGAGAACAATGCTGCGCAGCTTGTAAAAGCAGTTATATACATTATTAGACTTACCGAATATAAAGAGGAAGATTCTTTTGTTAAAAACCTGAATCGACTGGAAGAGGAAGCAAAAACGGCAACCTTTCCCACTAAGCCTATACTGCATTCGATGCTGGCTGAGATATACTGGCGCTATTATCAGAGCAACAGGTATTATTTCAGCGAACGAACTCAAACTGTCGATTTTAAAAACGATGATATATCGACCTGGAGTATTGAAAAAATAGTAGGTGAAACCATTAAAAACTATAACCTGTCGCTCGAAAATGCAGAACAATCAAAAGCGACCAAGATTGACATATACAACGATATTTTGCAAAATGGTAATGAAAAGGGTCGAGCATATCGTCCAACATTATATGATTTCCTAGCCCATCGTGCAATTGACTTTTTTATGGACGAGGAGCCTTCCATAACCCGACCTGCATACGCATTTTCAATTAATTCGGAAGATTATCTGAAAGATGCAGATAGTTTCTGTAAGCTTAATATCGCATCGAAAGATACGATGGCTTATAAGTTTTATGCATTGAAAATTCTTCAGGATCTTACTCATTTTCATTTGAATGACGAAAAACCCGAAGCTCTTGTTGAAATTGATTTAAAGAGGCTGAGTTTTGTATACCAAAATCTTACCCTTCAAAATAAACAGGACTTATATCTTGAAGCTCTTGAAAAACTTGAGCAGAAAACCATTAAATACCCTGTTTCCTGCATTGTTACGTATAACATAGCCCAGGTTTGGTCAGAAAAAGGAGCTTTGTACAAAGCGAATCAATCGGATGAACACAAATGGGATGTAAAAAAAGCATATGAAATATGTGATGCCGCCATAAAACGCTTTCCTGATGCTGAGGAATCCAGCAATGCATACAATTTTCAAAAACAAATACTTTCAAAATCTATTTCGGCCGAAGCTGAAAATGTTAATGTTCCAAATGCTCCATTTCGGGCTTTGGTGAAATATAAAAACTTCACTGACTTGTATTGGCGAATCATTAAAGTAACCAGGGATGAAGTAAGATCGGAACGTAAAAAATACATTCGGAACTATGATGTCGAACGTGAAGAAAAATTTCTGGAGCACTTTCTTGTAAAGACTCCGGTGAAGTCAGGAAAAGTTACTTTGCCAGATGACAAAGATTACCAGATTCATTCTGCTGAGATTATGCTGGAAAGTCTTCCCGAAGGTGAATATATGCTTCTTTTCAGTCCGGCTCCTGAGTTTAAGATTGCTGAAAATAACCTTTCCTATTCATTCACAACTATTTCGAATCTGGCCTTTTTCCACAGAAACATGGACGATGCCAGTACTGAGTTGTATGTTACAAACAGGACTTCTGGCGAACCTGTTAAGGGTGCCAAAGTACAAGTTTACATTAATGTTTATAACTCAAAAAGCGGTTATTACGACAATGTTAAAAGCAATTTGTTAACCACAAATGATTCAGGATTTGTAAAAGTTCCGTTCCAAACCAAGGATAAGGAATATTATTATCAGAACGCCTTTTCTGCTGATATTACATTGCTTAACGATAAAATTAGTACCCAGACAATAGATATACAAGACTATACCTACGATTATACCGGAATGATATCGCAATATAAGCAAGGGTATCGATACAATGAATCGCAAACAATATTTTTCATGGACAGGTCGATATACCGCCCTGGCCAGACAATATACTTTAAAGGACTTTTATTTTCACCGAACGAAAAGAATCCTGTAATTATTCCTGATAGAAAAGTAACAGTTACTTTTTATGACGTAAACAGCCAGGTTGTTGCTCAAAAACAATTAACTACAAACAAATACGGAACATTTAACGGAACGTTTACCGCACCAACTTCGGGTCTTACAGGTCAAATGTATCTGACTGTAAGTGATGAAAGTAATTCAACTCATTATTTCTCTGTTGAAGAATATAAGAGACCGAAATTCGAAGTTGCTTTTGGCCCGAT
>JAHEEB010000930.1 GCA_024640925.1 Bacteroidota bacterium
ATACGGCATCCTCCAAAAGGGCCATCGTCGAACCAGTAAACCTTGGAACCTGAAATTACTTCTTCTTTTTCGAAATCATACTGAATCCATTCCCATGAATTATTCTTTGGCCACCAATGATAAAATGGCCATCTACTGTCAATGGAATTGGATGGTTCGTATTGATCACATATAGCAATAAGAGCTTTTGAAGGCACACTTGCGGTAATCTTACTTTTGCTGGCTATGCTAGGTGCAGGAAGGGGTCTGACACTACTATCACTCACTGGTAACCAAACCATCATCTCGCCTGGTCCCATGTTATTCCATGCAAAGTATGGAATTAACATAATAGGCTTTGGATCACTCTTTTCAATTTGTTTGTTAGAGTTGTATTTAGCTACCCTTGCGGTTGTATTGATTACCTCAATACCTTTAAACAAAGTATCATTATATTCTGCGGTAAATTTAGCATTTTCATCAAACAGCAGATTTAACACTTTTTTTTCTTCAGTGTAAGGCCATTCGGCACAATATACAACAGGTCCCCGTTCAATGGTGATTCGCCCCTTATCATCCTGAACTCTTTTATCTGCAATAATTTTTCTGACCTCCATCGGGAGTTCTAAAGATACTACATCGCCCTTTTTCCATTTGCGGTTGATTACTGCATATCCTTTATCCAATTGGGGATCGATTTCTTTTCCGTTTACTTTTAAAACTACTTTTGGTGCAACTTTGTCGTTAAAGACATATAAATCTCCGGGAATTACTTCATTCCGTGCCCAACTTGGTATTCGAACTTTTAGTAAAAACTTGTCTTCGAGTTTTGAATTTATTGTAATATCAACATTTCCTTGCCATGGATATTCTGTTTTCTGAATTATTCCGATTTCGGAACCTTTAAACTCAAATTTTGCAGTATTATCAATAAACAGGTTTACATATATTGCATCATCGCTTGTTGCATAAATATAGCCCGGAAGCGATGGCAATAATCTGGCAACGTTTGGTGGACAACAGGCACAACCAAACCATGCACTCCTCTGATGTTGACCAATCGATTCCAATACATTGGGATAAAAAAACCTGTCACCGGAAATAGATACTCCCGACAGGAAAGAATTATAAAGAGTACGCTCCAATACATCATAATATTTGGCATCGCCATCGTGCAAAAACATGCGCTGGTTCCAGAAAATATTACCTACAGAGGCACAGGTCTCGCAATAGGCAGACATATTAGGCAGAACATATGGCGGATCAAACCCTTCATTACCACCACCGGATCCTATACCTCCAGTAATATACATTTTTTGGGTAACAAGATTTTCCCAAATCCTTTTGGTTGCATTGAAATAGGAGGTGTCGCCATAAAGCGTTGCTATATCTGCCATTCCTGAATACATATATGTAGCTCTAACAGCATGACCTACCGGTTCTGTTTGTTTTACAACTTTTTCCTGAGCCTGATTATACTCACTACCACCCGGGCCACGAACATCCAGGAAAAATTTGGACAAACTCAGATATTCCTTCTTCCCTGTCACTTTGTATAGCCTTACCAAAGCCATTTCCACAATCTGATGACCAGGATAAATATGCAACTTATCAGATCCGAAGTCTTTTACCAGCAAATCGGCATTTTTTATAGCAATATCTAAAAGTGAACGCTTTCCGGTAGCTTGAAAATGAGCAACTGCAGCCTCATATAAATGTCCACAATTATAAAGTTCATGACTGACAGCAGAATCATTCACCCAACGCTGATGCCCGGCCCAGGGATGCGTGTTTACCGAATCAATCGTACGGTTGGTATATAAATATCCATCGGGTTCCTGTGCTTTACTAATATAAAAGATAAGTGTGTCGAGCTGAGCCTCAAGAATTGAATCAGGAATTGTCTGTAATGAATAGCTGGCAGCCTCTATTAATTTGTAAATATCGGTATCGTCAAAAGGATACTCTGTTGAGAATTTTCCTTTTTTCAGTTTACCGGCAACTTTAAAGTTATCAACTCTTCCTGTTACGTAACACTGTTGAATTGCGATAGGAATAGTGACCTTATAATTTGTCAGAATTCTTGGAGCCCAAAATTTATCGGTTACTTTAACAGAAGTAAAAGGTACAGGAACTATTTGAGAAATCTTATCCTTGTCTTTCTTTCCGGAACAACCTACTAATAGCATTCCGGCTAAGAGAAATAAAGAAATGTACTTTAGTTTTTTCATCATATTTATTTTAAGATTTATTTTTATCAATCTAGTAAAAACAATATTACTCATGTTTATTTATTCTGTCAGGTAATGTCTAATCATTGATTATAAGTAAAAAATCAAATTCAGGATAATTTTGTCAATTAAAAGGAAAATTAAATCAAAAAAGCTTCAAATCAATTCACATTCAAATGCTATATAATTGGTTTTCTGCGTTTTATACTACGCATGGAAAAATCATTCAACAGCCTGGTCTCCAAAAATCGGTAGTTTTCGAAACAAAGTAAAGTATTTTTGAATAGTAAAATGTTCAATATTCAACCCCTCCTGCATTTTTGTTTTTGGTATTATTATTTATACAGCAACAATTTAAACATCAACATTTTTGATTAAACAATTAGCT
>JAHEEB010000206.1 GCA_024640925.1 Bacteroidota bacterium
TCATTCCTGTTTTGGAAAAGTATGGCAAATCGGTTCGTTTTATGCGCGATATAACCCGTGGAGGATTGTCGATGGTTGTAAACGAATTTTGTTTAAGAAAGTCGTATGGAATTGAATTAGAGGAGTCTGAAATCCCGGTAAGAAGTGAAGTCAAGGGCATCTGCGAAGCCTTTGGTTTTGATCCGCTTCATTTGGCAAACGAAGGGAAAGTAATGTTTATTGTTTCGGAAGAAGATGCATCGGCCATCTTACAGGATATAAAAATGAATGCTGCCGGAAAGGATGCAAAAATTGTGGGTGAAATTACATCGGATATACCCGGAAGAGTTGCTTTAAACTCAATTATTGGCGGCAGAAGAATAGTAGATATGCCCACAGGTGAACTAATTCCAAGAATTTGCTGAGTATTAATAACTGATTGAAAGACGATGCACGAGTTTTCGCTGGCAACAAATGTATTGGAAATTGTAAGTGAAGCTGTTCAAAAAGCCGGGAAGGAAAAAGTTATTTCTATTACCCTGGAAATTGGATCACTGGCTGGTATTGAAAAAGAAGCCCTCATCTCTGCACTGGATTGTATGTCTGAACCTCTAACGGCAGATACGAAATTTGAAATCGTTGATATTCCGGGAATAGCATATTGCATAAATTGTAAAAAAGAATACCCTACAGACACTTTATATTCATTATGTCCCATTTGCCAGGGATACGAAAAGCAGATAATATCGGGCAAAGAGTTTAATGTTGTTAAAATTGAAGCTGAATGACATTAATTAATTCAGGAATCCTTTATTTCTTCATCCCCTGGAATAACTGAAAACCGAATCCTTATATCATCAATATAAAGTATGGTATTATCCGGATTGTAAACATAAACCTTTAAAAGATCGCCCTGATAAAAGTTCGCGGGTAATTTAAATTTACATGTAATTTGTTCCCATTCATTGGTTTTATGAACCAGTTCGCTCAATGACTTATCCTTGAGGTAGAACTCAATATCTTTCCCTGAAATTTCCAGTACAACTTTAGAATTGCCTGCTGATTCGCTACAATATAACTGAAAACTGACATCTAGCGCTGATAAGGAATCGGGCAGGTTTTTAACCGGATATTCAAACGTAATGCTAAAATCCTGTTCTTGCCCTGTTTTCGATGATTTCATACCGGCAAAAGGTTTCTCTTCCGACAGGGTTTGCATCTGCCCCCAAATCGTAAATCCTTCGCAATCGTTTATGAAATCCTGCCTTTTATCATTGCTGTATTTTACCTGTTTAAAGTCATTCGGATAGAATTTTTGCAAAACAAGGGCGACATTTTTAGCAATAGTTTTTCTTCCGGCCTCAGCATAATGTTCCGTTGTCCAGTTTTGGTCAATAAATTGCTCATCGGGTATTGTTTCCAGGTTGTCGACAACCAACACATGATTCTGGTTATATCGTTTTATTAAAATATCCCTGTTTTGTTTCATTAGAAAAACCAGCTCTTCACCCACCAAATCCCTTGCTTTTTCTGTATTCTCGGCCATAAGGTTAAAAATTAAATTCCAATTCCTTTTCTTGGCTAATTGTACAATCTTGTCAAAATCCTTTATTCTTGGGTTCTTTACAGTATCAATCTGAAAAGCATATGTTTTAATATAATGACAGGCCAGTGAGGTAAGTTCCGGGTTCTTCGAGCCATCGTTATTTTTTATACCATCGTGAAACATGGCTTTATCCCAATCTGTAACGGTTGTATACTTCACCGGAAAGGGAAACTCCAGTTTAGATTTTCGCCATTCACGTTTATATTGTTGTTCTCTTTCTTTGTCAGTTTTTACATCATACCCTTTGAAAGACAATAAAAACCTGTTGTAAAGGGGAGGATATTTTTTTAACATTACCATGCTTTTTTGCAGCGGGGTTTCGAGACTTGAATATATCCAGTTGGCATCGAAAGAACGAAGGTTTAATGTTACAATAACTGTTTTAACACTCGATTTTTCGGGGATATTACGTAACAATTCGTAATAATTACCAGCATGAGTAGCTTCTTTGGTAATGTTTCCAATTTTCTTATTGGGGAAATAATCGTTAATAAAGTCGCTAATGGCTCTTTTATCAATATCGTCGGCGCGATACGTTATATTCGAAGATTCGCCCAGATAAATGATTTCGCAGCTATCAGCAAGAGCTTTTCTTACCTTATTGATTACTCCGGAGTGAGTCTGTATATCCTTTTCAAGAAAATATTTCTGATACAAAAAGTTCATACCAACAAGCATCAAAGCCAGAACAGAAAATCGGATCAACAGCGGCTTGAAAACCTTCATACAAATCAGAATTGAAAATAGATAAACGGGAAATTATCTACGTTGGATTGTACGATGATTAAAAATATCATAATAGCATAAAAGGACCATCGGGGCACCAGCTTTTGTTTACCACACCATAGATCGAAACGTTTGTTAACCAGAAAACTATCAAGAATTATAAAACAGAGTAAGAAGAACCATATTTTCGGTTCAACATGGAAATTGTCTTGTAGTCCAACATTTTGAAAGACGGATTTAAAAACAGAGCTTACCTGGCTCATATCCTTTGCTCTGAATAGTACCCAGACAAAAGTGACGGTTGTAAAGGTAAAAATAACCTGAAAGAATTTTCGGATTTGGGGAACTTCTCTGTCTTTACCTGCACCCAATACCCGGTTTAAAAGGGTTTCCAGTACAAGTAATATTCCGTGTGCCAACCCCCAGATAACAAATGTCCATTGAGCGCCATGCCACAGACCACTCAAAGCAAATACAACCAGAATATTAAACACCCACCGTTGTAACTTTACCCTGTTTCCACCTAATGAAAAATACACATAATCGCGAAACCATGATGATAGGGAAATATGCCACCTATGCCAGAATTCACCTATACTCTGAGAAAAATAGGGCGTTCTGAAGTTATCCATTAGCGAATATCCCATAACACGTGCGCATCCAATGGCAATTGATGAGTACCCGTAGAAATCGCAATAAATCTGGAAAGAATAGAAGAACAATCCGGTTAAAATGCTCAGGGTGCTATGGGTTGTCGGGTCGGTATATATTTGATCGACATATACGGCAAGGTTATCGGCTACCACCATTTTAATAAACAGTCCAAATAAAATAAGCCTCATGCCTTCCGATAAATTGGAATATTGGAACTTCTTTTCCTGCCGGAGCTGTACAAGTAAGTTTTGTGGCCGCTCAATGGGACCGGTTACTAATTGCGGGTAAAACATTACATAAAGAGAGTAAATTCCAAAGTGTTTTTCTGCTTTTTGTTTCCCTTTATAAACCTCAATTACATAGCTCAAACTCTGAAATGTATGAAAGGAAAGTCCGATTGGAAGAATAAAATGAATGGTTTTTTCGGGATAATGAAACCCGAATTTATGGCTTAGAAGAAGCATGTTCTCATTAAAAAAATCGAAATATTTAAAAACAAACAGAACCAGGCAGGTAGAAATAATGCTAATTACCAGGTATCTTTTTTTTGTTTTCCTGTTGTCCGATTTCTCAATCCATATACCTGCAATATAATCAATAACAATAGTTGTAAACAATATAAAGATATACTGAGGGATAAAGAACATATAAAATATGCAACTGGCAATTAACAGATGAAACCACCGGTATTTAAAAGGCAGCAAAAAATAAAGAAGAGTAACTATAGGGAAAAACAGAACAAACTGGATGGAATTAAAAACCATATAATATTAAGATTTTAGTTTATGTTCGTTAATGAGGGTGTAAATATATAAAATCGATCAAATGATGTTTAATCTGGCTTCAATTTTTTCGGAATCATTCTTTTTTTAGCCACCAAAACACTAAACCACCAAATAATATTTCCTTTTGTAGCTTTTTTATACCACTAAGAATTCTCCAGGATTTTTTTTTAGCCACCAAAACACTAAACCACCAAATAATATTTCCTTTTGTAGCTTTTTTATACCACTAAGAATTCTCCAAGGATAGACCAAACGGGGTTCCTTAAAGGATCTTCGAGTCATAGTGCCATCGTGGCTTTGCTTTTATCGTTGATTCTTTGTGAATCTTCGTTTGTGTTGACAATAATTTTTTACCGGTTTGTAGTATTTCGGAATATTGTTTTTATGCATACCTTTTTTATTGTCAAATTCATCAAAAAATCGGGTTATTACTTAAACCTTAAAAGAAATTTTCTCAATTTGGAATCAATTTAAATTAAAATAATAAAATATCAGATAAATAGCTCTCGATTAAACTGATAAACTTTTTTCATTGATATTCAATCAAGAAAATTGCACATCAGTCCAAACATCGAATTATTTTTTATTATAACTTGCGGCTTATTTTGAAAAACCTTGGAAAATGGGCTTACTAAAATAAGTTATTCATTTCTCCATGACTAAGGAATAAAAATTACCATAAAATTAGTTGTTGAAGATTTAAACATTTATACTATGAAAAAGATTTTAGGTGTATTGCTGTTATTTCTATCTCCTGCCATTGCTATGGCTAGTGAGGCTGACCTTATTGTGCCTGATGCCATTAAGAGTCAAAGTGTATTATATTTGGGTTTTATCGTTTGTATATTGGGTCTGCTATTTGGACTATACCAGTTCATGAAAGTTAAGAAATTACCTGCACATAAAGCAATGCTTGAAGTGTCTGATGTAATTTATAAAACGTGTTCGGCTTACCTAAAACAACAAGGTAAATTTATTGCACTTCTTTTCATTTTTATTGGTGCAGCAGTTGCTGGTTATTTTGGCTTTTTGGCCAAAGGTCACAATGGAGAATCACTTTTCGGTATTGGCGGTGTAATATTGATTCTGGCATGGACTGTAATAGGTATTTTAGGTTCCTATTCAGTTGCCGCTTTTGGTATTCGGATGAATACATTAGCTAATTCACGCATGGCTTTTGCATCGTTAGAAAAACGACCTCTAAAACTCCTAAATATTCCACTAAGAGCAGGTATGAGTATTGGTGTTATGCTTGTTTGTATTGAGCTTATTATGATGCTTGTTATTCTGCTCCTAATGCCAGGAGATTTGGCAGGTGCCTGCTTCATCGGTTTTGCTATTGGTGAATCACTTGGTGCATCTGCTCTTCGTATTGCCGGTGGTATTTTTACCAAAATTGCCGATATCGGTTCTGACCTGATGAAGGTAGTTTTCAAAATTGGTGAAGACGACCCACGTAACCCTGGTGTTATTGCTGACTGTACTGGTGACAATGCTGGTGACAGTGTTGGCCCTACAGCTGACGGTTTCGAAACTTACGGTGTAACCGGTGTTGCCCTTATTTCATTTATACTATTAGCTGTTGGTGGTAATGCATTAGGAATGGACTTACCCTTAACTGAACTACTTCAGGTAAAACTGTTGGTTTGGATATTCTTCATGCGTATCTTAATGGTTATTACTTCAGTTGTAGCTTATTATATTAATAGTTTCATTAATACTTCCAAATACAGTAAGAAAGAAGACCTGGATTTTGAAAAACCACTTACTGAATTGGTTTGGATTACATCTATCCTTTCTATCCTTGTTACTTTTGTAGCCAGTTATATTATGATTCCTGACCTCAATGGAAATACCAATATGTGGTGGATACTTTCGACCATTATAAGCTGCGGTACTCTTGGTGGTGCGCTTATTCCTGAAGTAGTAAAAATATTTACTTCTCCTAAATCTGCACATGTTCAGGAAGTTGTTAAATCCGGACAGGAAGGTGGAGCTTCACTTACTATTCTTTCTGGTTTTGTAGCTGGTAATTTCTCAGCTTTTTGGATGGGATTGGTATTCTTCCTTTTAATGTTTATTGCTTATTTCATGAGCACATTTGGATTACACGAAATCATGTTATATCCTTCCATTTTTGCTTTTGGTTTGGTAGCATTTGGTTTGTTAGGTATGGGACCAGTAACTATTGCTGTTGACAGCTATGGTCCGGTAACTGACAATGCACAATCGGTTTATGAATTATCGTTGATTGAAGAGAATCCTAATGTTAGCGCCGAAATTGAAAAAGAATTTGGTTTCAAACCCGATTTCGAAAAATCAAAACACTATCTGGAAGCAAACGACGGAGCTGGTAATACCTTTAAGGCTACTGCAAAACCAGTGTTAATTGGTACAGCTGTAGTTGGTGCCACTACCATGATATTCTCCCTGATTCTGATGATTAAGAGTACATTAAATATTCAGCCTGAAACTATATTGAACCTGCTTAATCCCTATTCGATTCTTGGTTTTATTCTTGGTGGTGCAGTAATATACTGGTTTACGGGAGCATCAACTCAGGCAGTTTCCACAGGAGCTTTCCGTGCAGTTGCATATATTAAAAATCACATTAATCTTGACCCAAATGCTCCTAAAAAAGCAGATCCAAAGTCATCTATTGAAGTGGTTAAAATATGTACCCAGTATGCACAAAAAGGGATGTTCAATATCTTCATATCAATATTTTTCTTTGCACTAGCTTTTGCATGTCTCTCATCACCTTCAAGTATTGGTGGCAATAATGCTGTTGCACTTTTTGTAAGTTACCTTATAGCCATTGCTGTTTTTGGTTTATTCCAGGCAGTATTTATGGCAAATGCTGGTGGTTGCTGGGACAACGCTAAGAAAGTTGTTGAAGTTGACCTGAAAATGAAAGGTACTCCTCTACATGATGCTACTATAGTTGGTGACACTGTTGGTGATCCTTTCAAAGATACTTCATCAGTAGCTCTTAATCCAATTATCAAATTTACAACACTGTTTGGTCTGTTGGCTATGGAAATCGCCATCAGCGAAAGTTTCCGGGATGTTGCCCCATACATGGGTATTGCATTCCTGGCTGTTGCTCTTGTATTTGTATGGCGTTCGTTCTACAAGATGAGAATTGAAAAGGACGAAGAATAAAATATTTTAATTAATGAAAAGAAAAGGCTGCCATCGAAAGGGCAGCCTTTTCTTTTTTCTTTTAAAGAGACTATAAAGTCAACCCAAAAACAAAGAATACATCCTTTGCCTTAGGATTA
>JAHEEB010000931.1 GCA_024640925.1 Bacteroidota bacterium
GGCAAACTTACCACTCATGAAATCAATATTATCTGTTTTAAAAAGTTAACAAAGATAGATTTATGGAGATTAAAAAACAAAATCGGCACTACTTTATTCATTAATAATGGTTAATTCTACTTCGACAGATTCGAAAGGATTGACTAACTCTGCTCTTCAGGGAACTATAGAGAAAAACTATTCGTTATTCGGGTTAATTTTCTATAGACTTTAATATACATGAGACAGCCTGAAAGGCTGACAGATTAAATAATAAGCAGGAATATTCAGCTATTCAGGTTGTATGCCTGGGACAATTATTGCCGGTATCATTTCCATGTTGCCACAATAAATTACTTTAACTCATAATTCGCAATAGATCCAAACGTCTCCAAACACCAATGGTTCGTGTTCTCACAAACTGAACATTTATTCTTTCTTTTTCATGGAATCATACTTCGGATTTTCAATAATTTCAGGACTTAAGTTTAATCGTTAGAAATATCCGTTTTTATCTATTGCCTTTGGTAATGGATTTTATTTGTGTGCCTCTATTGCGTAATATGGGTTTATAGAAAATTGGCACAATAGCCCAGATACGACCCCTAAGGGGTCGAAATCCATTTTTGAAACAAATTTCTATACACATTTGACCTCTAAGGTCAATAAACTTTGGGCTTGACTTAATCCAGACTTGAATGTTTAAAGTAAAATGCCCAGCCTTAAACAACAAACCAAAGGTATTACTCCGTTATCAGACATACATCTCACTGCTCGATGAAATAACTAAAAAAATCCTGGAGTACATACTTCTGGCACAATCTTTGTTTTATTAATTAGTAGCAGTTCTTTCTTTAGATATACTTGAAAAAATCAAGGCAAGCCCCGGAGTCCGGGGCTTTTATTTTTTAAACCCAATTTAGAAATTGTTAGAAACACTGTGTTTACTACAAAATTGAATTCTGTTCTTTTGGTTTTCAACAGGTTTTATTACTTCTCAGATTTTTGATTTACTGTTTATGTTCAGCAGGAGCATAATTGAATTTTGATTTATCGGGTTACACCTTGCAGGAGAGAAATCGAAAACATATTTTTTCTCCTGCAACATCTAAACCTTAAATTTGGTTTTATATTTTTCCTCCTGCAATGTGCAGGAACACGATCAAGATTTTATTTTTGCTACTGCAAGCTGCAGGAGTTCGATCAGGAATTAAATTTTGCCTCTGCAACTTGCAGATGAATTAATCAAGAATTTATTTATGCTCCTGCACGGTGAAAAGGAATAGTTATAAGACGAATTTTTTCTACAACATACTGGTAATTTTAAAAAAATATCCTTTTTTACCTGAAATGCTCTTTTGTATATTGTTTTTAATTTAAAGTCATAAAAAAAGAGTGTAATTGAAATTTTCACAATTACACTCTTCCTATTATGGATGTATAAATTACTTCAGTAATACCGGCTGTCCGTATCCGATTTTTGCAAGTGGCTTTAATTGTGTTGCTGCATCGCCAGCAACAACATAAATCATTTTATCAGGATTTATATATTGCCGGGCAAGTTGCTTATGTCTTTCAAGAGTCATATTCCGTATAACTTCCTCTTGCTTGCTTATATAGTCCAAAGGCAAATTGTATTTACCAATAGAAGATAGCATCCACACCAGGGAGCCAATGGTTTCAAACCGACGCATATCCGATTTTATCAGGGAATTTTTTGTGAATTCCAGGTCACTTTCGCTAATTCCTTCGCGGTATTTCTCAAATGTATTTTTATAAATGCCAACCGATTCCTCTGTTGCATCGGTTCGAACACTAGTGCTTGCAATAAAAGGCGCCGGGTTTTTCATCTCACTGAAATAAGAACGTGCCCCATACGTAAATCCCTTTTCTTCGCGGAGAATTAAGTTGAGTATACCGCTGAAAGAACCTCCTAACTTATAATTCATTACAGTTAAATCGAAAAACTCGGGGTTCGTGCGAGGTATGGATAGTTCCCCGGCATAAATAACCGATTGTTTTGCCCCTGGTATATTAACAAAATAAATAACACTTTTTTCAGGAGCCCCCGGGATTGAATATGCAGGGAAAGTTACCGTTTTATTTTTCCAGTTGTTCTCAATGGAAGTTAGGGCTTTTATTGCTTCGTCTTTTGAAACATTACCGGCAATATTAAAACGGGTAACCGAAGGGGAGAAATTCTTTTCGTAGAACGATTTTAAATCATTAAGGGTAATATTATTAACGGATTCTTTCGTTCCTAATATATTGTTGGAAAAGATATGGTTTTTGCCATACGCCAATCTGTAAAAAGCAGTTTTTGCCTGAGCTTCCGGATCAGCTTCCTGTTGTTCAAGCAGATTTATTGTTCGTACACGTGAGAGTTCAAATTGCAAAGAATCCCAACGTGGTTGAAGAAGCATTTCTTCTACCAAAGCAAGAGTTTTTTCAAAATTTTTGGATAGACAATTTACCCGTATAACTATTTCTTCATAGTTAGTATAACAATCAATGTTGGTACCTAAAAGCTGCATCTCTTCTTCCAATTGCTCAGGAGTTTTATTTTTGGTGCCCTCCTTTAAAACATCGGAAATCAGATTAGCAATACCAGGTTTTGC
>JAHEEB010000207.1 GCA_024640925.1 Bacteroidota bacterium
CAATAAGATTCTATTTTTCTTGCTATTCCTCCACTTACTCATCTCTCAAACCTTGGGATGGATTAATATTTGCTCCTTTTATCGCCTGCATTCCCACAGTAAACCAAGCTATGAATAATGCTATTACTCCTGAAACAAGAAAATACCATAATTGCAAATCAATTTTGTATACAAAGCTATCAAGCCAATGTCTCACTATTAAATAACTTGTAGGTAAGGCAATGATAATTGATGCCAATACTTGTTTGGTAAAATCGCCAAATAAAACCTGTACAATACCCAAATTAGTTGAACCATGCACTTTTCGAATACAGATTTCCTTACGTCTTCTTTCGGAAGTAAAAACTGCCAACCCAAACAAACCAAGACAGGAAATAATTATGGCTATTCCAGTGAAATATTTCGATAAAACAGCAACCCTTTTTTCTGCGGCATATTCAGCATGATAACATTCATCCTGAAATTTATATTCAAAAGAAAAGTCTGGGTTAAATTTTTCATATACTTTCTGAAGATTCATAATTGTCTCTCTTTCCATACCAGTCGTAATTTTCACCATGATAAGAGATGTCCATGGTTGTATAATGAAAAACAGAGGTTTCACATTCTCATGGAACGATTCAAAATGAAAATCTTTAGTCACACCTATAATTTGTTTGTTTTCACCCCATAGATTAACAGACTTTCCAACAGGATTATTGATTCCCATAGCTTTAATAGCGGCTTCATTAAAAATAATAGCTGAATTATCAGAACCAAAGTTTCTGGAAAAAGTCCGGCCCTCTTTCATCTCAATACCAAGCGTTTCAATAATATCATAGTTCCCTGCTATTTTCTCATATCTAATCAATTTATTAGGATCCTTACCCTCCCAAGTAATACCCATAGTATATCCACCAGCTTTAACCAGGTTACTTGAAATACTTGATGCATTTATAACTCCAGGTATATTTTTAACCTCAGACAGGAAAATTTCCAAATTTTGGGCATCTAAAAATTTTCCGTCCTTATCAAAATATATAATATTGTCTTTATCGTAACCCAGTTTTTTGGTTTGTATAAACTCTATTTGTTTGTAAACTACCAAAACAGATACTATGAATATAACCGATAGTATGAATTGGAATATCACTAACCCTTTTCGCACCCATAGTTCCACAATGGAATTATTAAATTTTCCTTTCAATACTGTTACCGGGTTAAAACTAGAAAGATATAATGCCGGATAACTACCTGATATAAGTCCTGTAACCAAAGTGATACCAAGAACAGATAAAATTATATTTGCATTAAAATCCAGAGTAACATGTTTACCAGTAATTTCATTAAATTTAGGAAGCAAAAACAAACTTAGAATGATAGCAATGATGAGCGATAAAAAGGTCATAAACATAGATTCTCCGAGATATTGAAAAATAAGTTTGCCACGTTTAACACCTATAGTCTTTTTTATCCCTATCTCTTTTACTCTTTTTGAAGCTCTTGCAGTAGATAAATTCATAAAATTAATACAGGCAATTACAAGTATAAAAATGGCAATGATAGAAAACAACCTAACGTAATCAATCCTGCCTCCTACAAGTTCACCATTTTCATATTTACCATACAGATACTTTTCTGAATATCGTTTGAGAAATAAAGTAACATTTGATCCCTTTTGTTTATTCTTAACAAAATCGCCAATTTTATTATTAAGTTGGTTAACATTAGTACCCTGTTTTAGAATAACATATGTTAAAACGGTAAAATTATCCCACGAACTAGCGCCACCCAGATCCTCATAAAAATTAAAAGACAATACAAAGTCGAATTGTTGAGAAGAGTTTGGAGGAACATCTTTATAAACACCAGAAATAACAAAATTATTTTCAAACATTACTAATTGCCATTTTACTATTTTACCAACAACATTTTCGGTTGTATTGAATAATTTTATTGCCAAAGATTGGGATATAACAATAGAGTTTTTATCTGACAGCACTTGGTTTTTATCACCTTGAATAAAGTCAAAGGGAAAAACATTAAAATAGTCTTGACTTACAAATGCACCTCTTGCTTTACTGCTTTTTCCCTTAACAGAAAGGGAACAATTACCGCCCCAGGAAGGATCTGTGCCACATGCAGCATATTCAATTTCCGGCATCTCCTCAGCTAGTGATCTAGCTAAAAGACCTGGCGTTTCATTTGTCGTCACAATACATTCAGTATTATGCTGGTTCTGCATTACTTGATAAAGTTGACTGTCATTTTCAAAAAACTTGTCAACATTGAACTCATCGTTCACCCAAAGGTAAATCAATAAAGCACTGGCCAAACCGGTAGAAAGACCAATTAAATTGATAAAAAACGATGTTTTATTTCGTTTGATGTTTCTGAAGATAAGTAAAAAGATGTGATGGAACATTGATTCTTAATTTATAAGTCACCAAAAATCAATAAACATACCAAATATACAATTACTTGTTAGTTAATAGAATATAAAATATTTGTTATGTATAGTGTATAATATTTTGAATGAAATGTAAAGATATTATACACTTAAATAATTACTAATACCATACTATTTCTATTTGAATTATCATACAGAGGTCTTTTTTGCTTTGCTGCTAACGTTGTTCTAAGCTCTATAAAAAATCGAAAAACAACTTTCAAAGGGACAAAAAAGCTGTATATATCAATTGAATAGAGGGCAGCGCGAACTTTAAGTATCATCCACTACCTGACCTAAGAAATATAAGCAGAAAAAGTTCCTCAGCACCTTATGTTAAGTTTTGTAAATTAACCGTAATTCTCTTTTTTGCTTTAGTGGCTTTAAATAATATATATTTTTAT
Source organism: Bacteroidota bacterium (assembly GCA_024640925.1). Taxonomy (GTDB): domain Bacteria; phylum Bacteroidota; class Bacteroidia; order Bacteroidales; family UBA10428; genus UBA10428. The sequence continues at coordinate 2,833 of JAHEEB010000207.1, forward strand.
TTTATCACAAATTTCACTCAATTGGAGTTAAAATGGAAAGAGTAACCCGACTCCATATTACCATAAACTTTTAGCTCACGTCCTTTCCTGGTTCTCATTCCAATGGAATAATGATCTGCCCTCTCAGATTTGACCCCAAACAATTATATTTGTATTTTATTTACTCATTATGCCATTACAATCTTTTTCATTCCGGCTTGATAATCTGATGGAAACTGCCAGAGAATTCATTGAGAAAAACCATCCATATAAGAAATTCGCTTTTTATGGTACCATGGGAGCCGGGAAAACGACTTTTATTAAAGCCATCTGCCAGGTTTTACATGCTACGGATCTGGTTAGTTCGCCTACATTCTCCATCGTTAATGAGTACGAAACCGAAGAAGGTCCCTTAATTTATCATTTCGATCTTTATCGCATTAAAACTTCAGAAGAACTTTATGATATAGGGTTTGAAGAATATTGCCAGGATGACTCGTGGTGCTTTATTGAATGGCCGGAGAAAGCGGAAGAGTTGATTACAGATGATTTTATGAGATTTGGTATACTGGTAAATGAAGATGGGACAAGGGAAATAAAACCAGTTGAGTAAACTTTTATGAATGAAAAACAATATACCAAATTAAGTAAGTTTCTGAGTCTGATACTCAGACACCAGCCAGAAGTTATCGGACTCAGTCTCAATTCAAACGGATGGGCCGATGTAAACGAACTAATCTCTAAATTAACCTCATCTGGTAAACAAATTGATTTTGAAACGCTAGAGAATGTAGTTGAAACAGATAATAAAAAAAGGTACAGATTTAATGATGATAAATCAAAAATAAGAGCAAACCAAGGCCATTCACTGAATATAGACTTGGGATATGAGCCGAAAGTTCCACCAAGAATTTTGTATCATGGAACAGGCCAAAAGTATGAAGATAGTATTCTTAAAACAGGCATTGAAAAAAGAGACAGACATCATGTTCATTTAAGCACTGATATAGAAACGGCAAAGAATGTAGGACAACGACATGGTAAACCTATAATATTTGAAATACTTGCTGAAGCAATGTATAATGATGGATATGAATTTTTTGTTTCTGAAAATGGTGTCTGGTTAACCCATAATATTCCGGTAAAATATTTGAGAAAGATTTAAAACAAATAGTTAGTCGAAATGAAAAAACAATTAAACTAATCCCTAAACAACTTAGGGATTCTTTATCAACAGCAATTCGAACATATAGATGCCGACTGTTCTGATTATAAAAAAAGGGTTGCCTTCAATCTACCCACATTCCCTAAATGGTTTACCTTTTCGTTTCACAAAAATGAATAAACTGGAATGAATAATGCAGAATCGGCCTAAAAAAAATTATTTTTGCATCTTCAATCAATTTAATATCTCAAAACATGAGCGGTTTAAAAAGAACAAAAATTAAAGAACTGTTAGGTTCCGGGAAAATTGGCTCGGAAGTATTGGTAAAAGGTTGGGTACGTACATTTCGCAGCAACAGGTTTATACAGATAAACGATGGTTCAACTATAAATAATATTCAGGCGGTAATTGATTTTGAAAAATTCGACGAATCTGAACTTAAGCGCATTACAACAGGAGCATGCCTTTCGGTAACAGGTACTCTTATTGAATCCTTGGGGAAAGGACAATCCGTTGAGATTACTACAAAAACACTGGAAATACTTGGCGACTCAGACCCTGAGGAGTATCCTCTTCAGCCAAAAAAGCATTCCATGGAATTTCTCAGATCAATCGGACATCTTCGTCCGCGTACCAGCACATTTAGTGCAGTTTTGCGAATCAGGCACAATATGGCATATGCTATACACAAGTTCTTCAACGATAAGGGATTTTACTATTTGCATACTCCAATTATTACTGGCTCCGATTGCGAAGGTGCGGGCGAAATGTTTAGGGTAACAACTCTTGATCTCAATAATCTGCCCCGCACAGAAGAAAGAAAGATAGACTGGAAGGAAGATTTCTTTGGAAGAGAAACCAATCTTACTGTATCTGGTCAGCTTGAAGGAGAACTTGGAGCCATGGCTCTTTCCGACATTTACACATTTGGGCCTACTTTCAGGGCAGAGAATTCAAACACCCCACGACACCTGGCAGAGTTCTGGATGATAGAACCCGAAATGGCTTTTTACGACCTGAACGATAACATGGATTTGGCAGAAGAGTTCTTAAAATATCTTATTAAATATGCACTTGAGAACTGCTCAGACGATCTTCAATTCCTTAGTAGCCGCCAACAGGAAGAAGAAAAAAGCAAACCCCAGGATCAGCGATCAATGGAACTGATTGAGAAGCTTAAATTTGTACTGGATAACGATTTTGTCCGGCTTACCTATACTGAGGCTATTCAAATACTGGAAAACTCTAAGCCCAGCAAAGAAAAAAAGTTTCAGTTTCCTGTTAATGGATTCGGAACCGACTTGCAGAGTGAACATGAAAGGTACCTGGTAGAAAAACATTTTAAAAGACCGGTAATCTTAACCGATTATCCGAAAGCCATCAAAGCCTTTTATATGAAACAAAACGACGACAATAATACTGTGCGGGCAATGGATATTTTGTTTCCTGCAATTGGTGAAATTGTTGGCGGATCGCAACGCGAAGAAAACTATGATAAGCTGATGAATAGAGTTACTGAGCTGAATCTGCCCCAGAAAGATTTGTGGTGGTATCTTGATACAAGAAAATTCGGAACAGCACCACACAGCGGTTTTGGGCTGGGATTCGAACGTCTTATCCTGTTTATTACAGGTATGCAGAATATACGCGATGTTATTCCTTTTCCAAGGACACCAAAGAGCGCTGATTTTTAGTCTCAGCGCAAACAATTTTATATATTTTAACCTTTTAGATAAGCCCGATTAATTCCGGGCTTTTTTCTATCTTTAAGCAGAGATTTTAAATGAAATGGCGCTAACATGTTAAAACAGCGGTTACAACAAAAATTATTACAAAAGCTTTCCCCTCAGCAGATCCAGATGATTAAACTGCTGGAAATTCCGACTATGCAGCTCGAGCAACGTATTAAAAAAGAACTCGAGGAAAATCCTCTTCTTGAAGAAGGTCGTGATAAGGATGAGTTTGAAACCCCTGCAGAAACCCAGGCTGAAGCCGAATCATCATCTTCAGAAAAAGACGATTTTTCCATTGATGAATATTTGAACAAGGATGATATACCATCTTATAAGCTATATACAAGAAATTTCTCGAAAGATGATAAACGAAATGAGATTCCCTTTTCTGTTGGAGCCACTTTTCACGATCACCTCGATACACAATTAGGATTGCGAATGCTCGATGAGCATCAGCATGCACTTGCCGATTACATTATTGGGAATATTGACGAAGACGGTTATCTGAGGCGTGATTTGGAAGCTATTTCAGACGATTTGGCATTTACTCTGAATATTTCCACTACCGAAGAAGAATTATTGTCGATATTACGTATAATCCAGGATTTTGAGCCTGTTGGTGTTGGCGCACGCAATTTGCGTGAATGTTTGCTACTTCAAATAAGAGCAAAAAATCAGGAACATCCTGAAATTGCCTTGGCTACAGAAATCATAAGACATTATTTCGATGAATTCACACGCAAACATTACGATAAAATCCAGGCAAAGCTCAATGTCACTGACGGACAGATGAAAGGCGCCATCGATGAAATTCTTCACCTGAATCCTAAACCAGGCGGTTCCTTCAGCGACTCGTTGGACAAATCTACACATGTTATTATTCCAGATTTTATCCTGGATAACAACGAAGGACAACTTGAAATAAGTCTGAATAGCAGAAATACTCCGGAACTTCGTATTAGCCGTACATATGCCGATATGCTCGAAACTTATGCTGCGCATAAAGCGAAAGCTTCATCGGACCAAAAAGAAGCGGTTTCGTTTGTTAAACAAAAGCTTGATTCTGCAAAATGGTTTATCGATGCCATCAAGCAAAGACAAAACACCTTATTAGTCACTATGAATGCCATATTGGAATACCAACGTGAATATTTTGAAGAAGGAGATGAAACAAAGCTGAAACCGATGATTCTAAAAGATATTGCCGATAAAACAGGCTTGGATATTTCTACCATATCAAGAGTTGCCAATAGCAAGTATATCCAGACTCATTTTGGAATTATTTCACTAAAGTTCTTTTTTTCCGAAGGTTTGCAGA
>JAHEEB010000208.1 GCA_024640925.1 Bacteroidota bacterium
AAAAATGTAGCAAACTACAAAGGAATAGCTCAGGGATATTCATTCCATTATTATTCTGTTTGTTATAACTGGGATCATAAAGGTGCAGCATTAAATTACCCCGAAAATGAGTGGTATCTGACTATGAAAGCCGTTTATAATATGCAAAATGATCTGGAAAATCAGATTAAAGTAATGGACAACTATGATCCGGAAAACAGAATAGCTCTTATTGCTGATGAATGGGGCAATTGGTATGATCCTACACCTGGTACAAATCCTGCCTTTTTATATCAGCAAAATACCTTAAGAGATGCTGTTTCTTCCGCCTTTTATATGAATATGTTTAATAATCATTGCAAAAGAGTGAAAATGGCAAATATTGCCCAGGTTGTAAATGTTCTGCAATCTATGATTCTTACCCAGGGCGATAAAATAGTGCTTACACCAACATACTATGCATTTAAAATGTATAAAGATCACTTTGATGCTTTGTTGTTGCCTTTTGAGCTTACTGCAACAGATATTCAAAATGGTGATATAAAAATTCCTTCGGTTTCGGTTTCCGCTTCCAAAGATAAATCCGGCACTATTCATGTTACCATTGCTAATTTGGATTTAAAAAAAGAACAAGTTCTTAATTGTACTCTTGAAGGTTTAACCGATTGTAAAAAAACAACGGGAGAAATTATTACTTCAGATAAAATGGATGCATACAATGACTTTAGTAACCCTGAAAGTGTTAATATTCAGTCATTCAAAGCATTTAAGATATCTAGAAACAATATTAAAATAACTTTACCTTCCAAATCTGTTGTTAAAATAACTATAACACAATAATAAAAATATTTAAGTATGGCAAATCAAAAATATGTAATCGGTGTTGATTTTGGAACCGATTCAGTAAGGGCACTCATTGTAGATGCTTTAAATGGTAAGGAAATAGCCGAAGCCGTTGAATATTATCCCCGATGGAAAAAAGGGTTATATTGCAACCCGGCAAAAAGCCAGTATCGCCAACATCCTCTGGATTATACCGAATCGTTGGAAAAATCAATTAAAAATGCTTTGGTAAAGGCAGGGAAAGATATTACTGCACAAGTTGTAGGAATATCCGTTGATACTACTGGAAGTACTCCGGTTTTTATTGATGAAAATGGAACTCCTCTTTCATTAAAACCGGAATTTGCTGAAAATCCAAATGGTATGTTTATTCTCTGGAAAGATCATACCTCAATACGTGAAGCCGAAGAAATAAATGGTGCAGCAGCTAAAGCGAATGTTAATTATATAAAATACGAAGGGGGAATTTATTCCAGCGAGTGGGTTTGGGCTAAAGTTCTTCACGTTTTCAGAGAGGATGAAAAAGTTAAAAAAGCCAGTTATTCATGGGTAGAACATTGCGACTGGATTCCGGCAATTTTAACAGGAAAAACAAAACCTCAGGAAATAAAACATGGTCGTTGTTCAGCTGGACATAAAGCTATGTGGCACACCGACTGGAAAGGATTACCACCAAAAGAATTTTTAGCTTCTATTGACCCACTGTTGACGCAATTTGATGGTAAATTATATACCGATACCTATACAAGCGATGTAGCTGTTGGTACTCTGACAAAAGAATGGGCAAACAAATTAGGTTTGGCTGAATCTGTGGTTATTGGTGTTGGTGCTTTTGATTGTCATATGGGAGCTGTTGGAGGTGACATTACTCCAAACAACCTTGTTCGTGTAATGGGAACTTCTACTTGCGATATTCTTGTTTCTTCATATAAAGAAATGGAGAACAAACTAATCGATGGAATTTGCGGACAAGTCGATGGTTCTGTAATTCCTGGATATATTGGACTTGAAGCCGGACAATCGGCATTTGGTGATGTATATGCATGGTTTAAAAGTCTTATTGCTTGGCCTATTGAGGAATTAATGAGTAAAACCAATATTGTTGACCAGGAAACGAAACAAAAACTTACAAACGAAATCTTAGATAGTATTATTCCGGTTTTATCGGAAAAGGCTTCTAAAATTCCTTTGGAAGAATCGACCATTCTTGCAATTGACTGGATAAATGGAAGGCGCACTCCCGATGCTAACCAGGAATTAAAAGGAGCTATAACCGGATTAACACTTGGTTCCGATGCTCCGCGTATTTTCCGGGCATTGGTTGAAGCTACTGCTTATGGTTCGAAAGCCATAGTTGAGAGGTTCCAAAACGAAGGTGTAAAAATTAATAAAATTATTGCTATTGGCGGGGTTGCAAAAAAATCTCCTTTCGTCATGCAAACTCTTTCAAATGTTCTTAATATGCCTATTCAGGTTGTGCGTACTGAACAAGCCTGTGCTTTAGGTGCCGCTATGTTTGCCGCAGTGGCTGCAGGTGTATACAAAAAAGTTGAGGATGCACAAAAAGCTATGAACAGTGGTTTTGAAAATGAATATATTCCTGAACAGGCTACATTTGAAAAATATTCTAAATTGTATAATTCTTACATTAAACTTGGGTATTTTCTTGAAAAAAGTAAACTATAATTTTAAATCATGAACACAAAAAATTTATTCCTTTTATTGCCTGCTGCTCTTATGATATTCTGTTTATCATGTGGTGGTGAAAAAAAACAATCTGATGGCAAAGACAAGCTTTATATTCCAAAAGCTGAAAATTTTGACACTACTATCAATGGCAAACAAGTAAAGCTTTATACACTTAAAAACAAAAATGGACTTGAGCTTTACACTATTAATTATGGCTTACGTGTCATTTCTTTATTTGCCCCTGATAAAAACGGTCAGTTTGCCGATATCGTTCTTGGGTATAAAACCATTGATGAATACATGAACGACAATAATTACTTTGGTGGCGTTGTTGGTCGTTATGCAAACCGTGTTGCTTTCGGAAAATTTACAATGGATAAGAAAAATTACCAATTAACAGTGAACAGCAAGCAAAACATGCTTCATGGTGGTAAATATGGTTTTGATAAAGTTGTTTGGGATGTTGTAAATGCTGATAGCAACTCAATTACTTTTTCTTATGTTTCTCCGGATATGGAAGAGGGATTCCCAGGTACAGTAACTGTGAAAGTAAAATATACCTTAACAGATGATAATGAGTTTAAAATAGAGTACGAAGCTACTACCGATAAAAACACTATCATTAACCTTGCACAACACAGCTATTTCAATCTAAGAGGTGAAGGCGATCCAACAATTTTGGACCAGATTCTTGAAATCAATGCTGCCAACATAACACCTGTTGATACCATGCTTATTCCTTCAGGTGAACTAATGCCAGTTGAAAATACTCCTTTTGATTTCAGAACACCTAAAGCTATTGGCTTACAGATTGGTGATACCAGCAATGCTCAGATTAAAGTTGGTCCGGGTTATGATCACAACTGGGTATTAACAAAAGATTCTACCGAACTTAGTTTGGCTGCACGTATGTCAGATACCGCCAGTGGGAGAGTTCTTGAAGTTTATACAACAGAACCAGGTCTGCAATTTTACTCAGGTAACTTCCTTAATGGCACTTCAATTGGTAAATCAGGAAAACCATATATGTTCCGTTCGGCGGTTGCTTTGGAAACTCAACATTTCCCCGATTCACCAAATCAACCTAATTTTCCGAGTACTATTCTGAAACCTGGCGAAAAATATACTCATACTTGTATTTATAAGTTACTGGTTGCAACTAGTTGTAAAAAATAATTGTATCAAATTATTATAAAGGGCATCAATGCTATAAAAGCGTTGATGCTTTTTTATTTTAACATAGAATGATACCATACAAATCTAATTTACTACCTTGATTGTAATCTTGCGAAATCAGGGTTAAAACATTATATTAGACAAATAGCTGTTTTATTTAAATGAATAAATCTGTAATTATTGTTGCTGGTGGCATGGGAACACGCATGAATAGTACAATTCCCAAGCAGTTTATAGAACTAAAAGGAATTCCGGTATTGATGCATACCATTATGTGTTTTCATCATTATGATAGTGGAATATCTATCAGGGTAGTTCTTCCTTCCGATCAATTAGCTACATGGGAAGGTTTATGTTTAAAACACTCTTTTAAAATAAAACACGAATGTGTGGCAGGTGGAAAAATAAGGTATCAGTCTGTAAAAAATGGTCTGAATAATTTATCTGCTGGAATATTGGTTGCAATACACGATGGAGTAAGACCTCTTGTAAGTCAACTAACTATTTCGCATTGCTTTAACGCTGCGGAAAAGTATGGTGCCGCAATACCTGTTTCAGATGTTCACGAAACGCTTCGGCAAGTTCAGGGAGATAAATCAATCACTGTGAATAGAGCTGATTACAGATTGGTGCAAACTCCACAGGTTTTTCTGTCGGATATTTTATTGGAATCGTATAAAACACCCTATCAGGAATCATTTACAGACGATGCTTCTGTTATTGAATATTGTGGACATCATGTTACTCTTGTAGAAGGCAATCGCGAGAACATCAAACTAACAAGTCCTGTTGATTTGAAAATTGCTGAAGCCCTCTTAAAGTGACCAGTTTTTATTCTTTAAAATGAGTAACTAAACCACCTAAAGAAACAGTTTTTTCCAGTTTTGGTTCTCCTTTATACAAAACCTCTCCTTTTGTAGAAGCTGTAGCAGTAAGTTTTTCAACAATATTAATTTTTGCTATTCCTTTGGTATTTGCTTTAACCTCTCCCTGGTTTCCTTCCAGATCAAATCCGGCAAAGGTTGCCTTTGTTGAAACACTTATGGTCTGGTAGTTAGCATAACCGTCTGCTTTTAAAAGAGAGCCTTCTAAAACCTCTGTTTCAAGAAATTTTACATCGAAACTTGCATAAAATGTAGCTCCACTATGGAGATATACTTTTATAGATTCTTGTTTAATCAGGTTACGAGTGTCCATCGATGCCTGGCCAAAACCTTCAATTTCTTCAAGTGTCTGGTAATAGATTTTTACGCGGGGCATTTTTTCATATTTTTTCCCTGATATCTTCCTTACTTTTAATGTATTTTCTTCAATAATAATTTGTAAATCAGATATTTGAGTATTCTCTCCAGGACAAACTTTATATTCAGTTCCTTTTTCAAAAGAAGCTACAACTCCATCGTAAATCTGTACCTTACTGAATGTACCAGGGCGACTACATTCTAATAGTCCCTGTGCATTAACAAAAACAGAAACAGTAAGAAAAGATAAAATAAGGATCAAATTCCGTTTCATATATTTTTATTTAATATTCGTACTAGTTGAATATAAAAAATAAAAATACAGAAAACTTATTAGGGAAAAAAATTCAAAACGGGTACATACACATAAAAAAATATAAAAAAAGATAAATATTGCTTTATTATGGGTAAAACAATAGAAATATTGAAAATTCAAATTGCTTATAGCCTGCAAGGTGCACCGGGTTAACCTCAATTTATAAATTATAATCGTTTGCACATTCTCTAATGCTCTATTTTGGTTTATCTGTTCGAAAGAAGGATTGTAGTATTTTACGAAATAACCTGACTTAAATCGATTTTAAAAAGAAAGGTATTGATAATTGTGATTGAAATACTTCACCTGTTTCCTGAATTGCTTCATCATCTTTATCATATTTCCATGTAATTTCGATCATACCTTCTTCCTTAAAGAGTTTTTCGAGGTTTTGAAAAGCAAAAAAGAGCCATTTCGACGAACCTGTGTTGATATAATCGAAATAAAACTCAAGAAAAAGTGTTTTTCTGAAACTAAAGAATGATTCTTGTAGCATGGAGGTGAAATTGGTATAAAATTCACCCGGATCAGGCATACGTGAAACACCTGTTATTTTTATCTTTTTCAACCCTTTTTTAATTTCAATTTTAGGTTCGAAAAGACTAATTTCTTTTGTTTGTGAAAAAATACCCATGATGCAAAATTTTAATTTAACATCTTAATTGAACCAAGTTGGCAGCGTAGTTTGTGGTTTGTTATATCTCCTTTACTGGTTCAGGCAGCAATTAGTGTTATCGGTATTAAAGAATTAAGTTTTAAACGTTCTCCATTTATCTGAATATCGGCATCTTCTGGTTTATAGTACCAATTTATTTTAATAGCATCAGCCGGCATAATCTCTGATATTTTTTTTACAATCAGTAGAATCCATTTCGACGAACTTGTGTTCATGCGGCTTAATCGTATATTTATAACTGTTAATCCTTCTCCTTTTAAGCAAAAACCTACAGCCCATTTCATTACATTACTGTAAAACCAGTTGGCATTTTTCAACGTGGAAACCCCCGATATCTCTATTATTTTGTTTTGCTTGTCAATAAAGACTTCCGGCGAGGAATTCCTTCCATCAATGCGAAAAGTATACATTTCCTGTTATTTTGGTTTGAGTAAAAATACCAGAAAAAACCCTTTTCGTTTGAATCGGCAATATGATATGGATTAATGTTGACCGATGATTTGCATCATATTGTCATTTTTTCTGTTCACCGATTTTTATCATCTGTTCACCGTTTTTTTTATTATATATTAAATGTTAGGGACTAATTTAGCGAAAGAAAACAGATAAAACCCTGAAAAACTACAATGTTTCAAGTTTATTAACTTATTAATGAATTAGTAGACATTTATATAGTTATGCAACTTTGGAAACTGGCAGCGTTTACAAAGTTTACTGTGTTTTAATAAAATAAATGATTGATTTACGTGATATATTAATTAAAGCCGGAAATCTTTTTAAGAAATTCGGTATTAAGAGCATAACAATGGATGATGTTGCCCATGAGACCGGAATGTCAAAAAAAACTCTTTATCAGTTTGTTACTGATAAAAGCGAATTGATTGAACGGGTAGTAAAAAGTGATTTGACACATTTTAAGGATGAAATTTCAAAACTTGATAAGCTAAATTTTGATCCAGTACTTGAGATTATTGAACTTGACAAATTTATATTCAGATTTATGGTTGGTTTAAACCCTTCAATTGAATATGATTTAAAGAAATATTACCTTGAAATATACAATAAGTCAAAACAGGATTTTATTCATCTTTTTATAGAAACTCT
>JAHEEB010000932.1 GCA_024640925.1 Bacteroidota bacterium
AAAAAAGATTGATCGACTAATATTTGAAATCTCTTCAATTTTATTTAATTCGTTAAGTAAAAAGGAATGTATCTGGTAACAAACTCCTGACTTTAATGCATCCTTTAGTTGATTTATATCTGCAAAAAAGATTACGATAAACCATGAGGTATGCCTTTTAGGATCACAAAATATTAAGTATTCAGAAGATTTAGGGTTAAATGAACTAAATTGAGTAACCATTTTCCCAATTACTTCTTCAATTTTGTCTGCTATTAATTCGTTATTCATGCTATTTTCAAAATATTCTTTTATCATCAATCATAAAGTGGTGGTCTTTTCTTCCTTGCAGGTAAACTACTTATAGATGCATAAAAACCACACCTATTTTCCTTATTTTGACAAATAATTGCACTTCCCCATTCCTTATCTTCTCCACCTGTTTCCCATTTTTAGTAAAAATTTTCACCTAATATACCAAACTCCCCGTTATCTGTCAATAAGTTCGTGTATATAAATAAAGAGGTAATTTTAAACCCTTTATTAACAGGTATTCCGGGTTCGTTTTGTTTGTTTTTAACCAACCCCAACCCCTTAGTAAGGCCTTAGTAAGGGGCTATAACAGGGCAGTGAAACTCACTTCCAACCAGCTTGTTTTAATCTGTGAAATCTGGTTAATCTGTTTTAATCAGCGGTTCAGACAATTTCCTCTTTAACCACAACCGACCAGCGGGAGCTCACCGAAGGTAAAGTTCACAAAGTTTAGCTTCGAATAATTTGCTAACAAATCTTTTAAATTATTTCTTGTCTCTTTTAAAATTCGGTTATTCGTACCTGTAAAACGGAATTTTGAACATTAAAATACCATAATCCATTAATCCGTCCCTGTTTGGGGATGGCACTATAAGCATACGAATATTGCCGGCATTAGAGGGAAGGTTCAGACATTTTCTTCGGCAAACCAAATCTTTCTTTTATGTAAAAATTCTATGTATGCACAAAGCTGTTATTGCCCCTTGATAAGGGGTTGGGGTTTTTAATCAAAAATACCATATACTTGCCTGCAATTCGGCACGTTGCCAGTTCAATACCCAATCTTCTAAAAGAGTAGTATAAATAATCTACTGCCTCTTTTTTGGCTCAACTGTGCCTTAAATCCTATATTGTTGGCGGCTGCCCTTATTAATTAATCATTGTAATCTTCAAATTTTAAATTAAAAAAATCAGGAATTTGTTCCTTATATGGCTTGCTCCAGCTATCAAATACAAATTTCTCTAAAAATTCTATTTCTTTAACGTTTAGTTTAAAATCAACTCTATCAAGAAATGCACGTAAAACAGTATAAGCAACAATCGTTGGATTAGTGTCAGTTGATAATCCATCTATTTTATTTATGACCACTGTCCAATAATTATCTACCAACGAAAAAGCATATTCTAATCCTTTTTTTGCTCCAATTTTCCAGGAATTATAGCCATTTGCGGGGACACTCTCAATATTTCCTTGACCAGTAAATCCTTTACCTGTGTAATTTTCAACTATTTCATTTTTATTAGATTTATTTTGTTGGATATCAAGGTCAACTATCCCAATAAAACATACTCCACCCTTAACTTTTGTCCATTTATAGTCCATATCTATATACATTTAATATTAATCCACTCATACACCATAGAAATTTGTTTTTTGAATTTTATCATTGTCATGTGCAGTTGTCTTTTTAGGGTTACCGCTAACTCCTTATAGGTGCACTTTTCCTACCTTTCTTCTCCATCTATATTACATTTTTAGTAAAAATTTTCACCTAATATACCAAACTCCCCGTTATCTGTCAATAAGTCTGTGTATATAAATAAAGGGGTAATTTTAAACCCTTTATTAACAGGTATTCCGGGTTCGTTTTGTTTTTAAATCAACCCCAACCCCTTAGTAAGGCCTTAGTAAGGGGCTATAACAGGGCAGTGAAACTCACTTCCAACCAGCTTGTTTTAATCTGTGCAATCTGTTTAATCTGTTTTAATCTGCGGTTCAGACAATTTCCTCTTTAACCACAACCGACCAGCGGGAGCTCACCGTAGGTAAAGTTCACAAAGTGTAGCTTCGAACAATTTGCTAACAAATCTTTTAATTTATTTCTTGTCTCTTTTAAAATTCGGTTATTCGTACCGGTAAAACTGAATTTAGAACATTAAAATACCACAGCCATTAATCCGTCCCTGTTTGGGGATGGCACTACAAACATACGAATATTGCAGGCATTGGACGGAAGGGGTTGTTATAATCTGCGGTTCAGACAATCTCTCCGGTACACCAAATCTTTCCTTTATATAAAAACTCTATGTATTCACAAAAAAAAGTTTATTCAAAATATGTGTTATATAAAAAAAATATTTTATCATTGCTTATAGTTATATGTTCTTTTGGGAAAGAGTTGGTGGTGGTGTATTCAGAAGGGTTGCTCCGAAAATTTTAGTAAGCAGTAAAGTTAGCAGGAACTTCTTCTGAAGACAGATTTTGAAGGCGGAAGTATTTTCAGAGACATATTCCTAAATCAGAATACCTAGTTATATTAAATAAACATCAAATTTTAAATTTTAAATCAAATCATTATGTC
>JAHEEB010000933.1 GCA_024640925.1 Bacteroidota bacterium
CACGAAATATATACCCCGATTACCAATTCCATATCTGCTCTTGAAAAGATAGCGGGAAAAATTGATCAACAAACAAGAAATGATGCTTCATTCAACGATCTGAAAGAAGACTGCCAGCATATGTCTGATATTCTAAACAATGCAGGAGGACTAGTAAAGAGTTTCAGAGGAATTGTAATGGATCAGTTCCAGGAAAGCAGGCACTTATTTAATCTGAAGGAGTTTGTTTCAGATATCATTCGTCTTGTAAAACCTACCATAAAAGATAAGAATATAACATTCGAGTTTGATTGTTCCGATAAATTCGAAATAATGAGCTTTAGTGGCATATTTTCCCAAGTGTTCATTATTCTTTTGCAGAATTCATTTGTACATGGATTTAAAGATCGCGATAGTGGTATTATTACTATTGGGTGCTCCTTTATTGATGATGAATTTATAAGAATACGGTTTAGTGATAATGGGAGTGGAATCCGTAAGGATATTAAGCATAAGCTTTTTGAGCCTTTTTTTACTACCGACAGAAAAAAATATGCCGGATTAGGCCTTGCTGTTGCTGCAAACCTGGTGAAAAGCAAACTAAAAGGGGAAATTGAGTTTGATGATACAGTGACTGATGGAGCCACATTTATTATTACCATTCCCGTATAAAATAATTCTGTTTGGCCATATATTTTTTAGCCTAAGTGGCATATACTCTAGCAAAATGCTGAAAAGGAAATCATTCCTTGTTTTTTGAAATTGTTTGTGCATGTTCTAAGGCGCAATTTCGGATTCAATTCGCTTGATAAAAAATTGAAATTCAGCCTTGAAAAGTTGATAATCTTTGTGTAACTTAATCAAAAATAATAACATATGGATAAACCTTCTAAATGTCCGAAATGCGAAAATACAAAATTTGAAGTAGTGAATGAAACCCCGGTAAACTCAAACTACGAGCTCATATTTGTTCGTTGCACTTCTTGCCACTCTGTTGTGGGCACTATTGATTTTTATAATATTGGTTCGCTTATTAAAAAACTGGCAGACAAGCTTAAAATCGATTTAGATAAATAAGTCTTACTTTTGTGAACCCTAAATTTGGAGATCTGATAATAAGTCTGAAGGACAAACTTGGTTTGTTTTTAGTGATAAGCCTGGGGATATTTCTTTTTATATTGTTTTTCCAACCTTTCCCTTATAAATTTAACGATTTGAACAATAACCTGATTTTTAATGCAGGGTTGGCCGGAATTGTTTTTTTCTCCCTTATCCTTGTATCAATTATATTTTCACTAATAATTCAATACCACGAGCCTGCAAGTGATATCAATGATATTCTTTCGTATTTTGGTGGTTTTGTTATACTGGCAGCAAGTTCTGTTGCTTTTGCATTTTATCTTCGGTATGTTGGCAAGATTGAAATTACTTTCCACATTATGTTCAAGGTTGTGTTAATTTGTTTTGTTCCACCCATGGTATTAAGATTTTATTTGTTGAGGAATAAAAACATACAGGAGATAGAGTTACTTAACCATGAAATCACTTCACTTAAACAACAACTGAATACAATTGAAGAAAATTCACTGAATATTACCCTTGAATTTGTTTCGGAGAATGAAACTGAAAAAGAGAAGCTTCGACTGGCAAATATTCTTTTTGTAAAATCAGCCGATAATTATGTTGAAATTTATTTTACGGAAGATGATACTACAAAAAAGAAAATGTTAAGAAATACACTGAAAAACATTGAGATGCAGTTAAAACCATACCCCACATTTGTTCGGTGTCACAGAACATGTATTGTAAACACAGCGCACATACAAAAACATGAGAGGGGCATTAATAATTACTGGGTAATGTTAAAAAATTATGAGGAAAAGATACCTGTTTCGCGACAATACATTTTGAAGTTAAAAGAAGCTATTTCATTACGAAAGGGACGAATTTAACCTGCCCCTGTTTATTGGCATATATCATTTACCCCGTTGACTTATCCCTCTTTCTTTTTCATTTACCCCTTTGACTTTACCCGGCTTTTTTTAGGTTGTAACTTTGGTATGTAAACAAATACATTGAACAACTTATGAACATATTATTAGTATATCCAAAATATCCCGATACATATTGGAGCTATAAACACGCACTTAAATTCATATCAAAGAAAGCTGCAATTATTCCGCTTGGGCTTATTACAGTTGCTTCTATGTTGCCTAAAAACTGGAATAAGAAGCTTATCGATCTGAATGTGTTCGAATTAGAAGATAAAGATATACAATGGGCTGATTTTGTATTTATAAGTGCAATGTCGGTTCAATCTCAATCGGCAGAGCAGATTATAGAACGATGCAAAACATTAAAAACAAGAACAGTTGCTGGAGGACCATTGTTTACCGAGGAATTCAGAAAGTATTCCGATGTCGATTATCTGGTGCTTAACGAAGCGGAAATTACATTACCTCATTTTATCGATGATTTAAATAGAGGATTTCCGAAAAAGATATATCAATCTTCGGCATATGCAGATATCAAGCAAACCCCTGTTCCCGATTATTCTCTTTTAAAATTGGGGAAATATGCCTCGGTTGCAATTCAATATTCAAGAGGTT
>JAHEEB010000209.1 GCA_024640925.1 Bacteroidota bacterium
CGGCTCCGGTGGTTTGCTGCTCAACTGCGCCTTGCATCTCAAGGAAGACGGCAAAGAATACCGCACCCTGAAATTGTACGGACAGGAAATTAACCTGATAACCTCGGCCATTGCCCGAATGAACATGTTTATGCATGGTATCGAGGAATTTAGTATTGTGCGTGGCGATACCCTGGCGCAACCCGCCTTTTTGGAAAACGACACCCTAAAAAAGTTTAATGTTATACTGGCCAATCCACCATACTCCATTAAGGCCTGGGACCGCAAAAGTTTCGAGAACGACCCTTACGGACGAAATATCTGGGGAACACCTCCGCAAGGTTGTGCCGATTATGCCTTTCAGCAGCATATACAAAAAAGTTTGAACGATAAGAACGGACGCTCAATAACACTTTGGCCACACGGCGTATTGTTTCGCGATGCCGAAGCCGACATGCGCCGAAAAATGATTGAAGAAGATTTGGTCGAATGCGTAATTGGCTTGGGCCCTAACTTGTTTTACAACTCGCCCATGGAGGCGTGTTTGCTGATTACAAAAACAAACAAAAGCAAGGACCGTAAAGGTAAAGTACTTATAGTTAATGCAGTTAAAGAGGTTAAGCAGGATAAAAATATTGCCTTTTTGGAAGATAAACATATTGAAAGAATCTATAAAAGCTATTTAGATTTTATAGATGAAGATGGCTTTTCGCGAGTAGTTGATAATGAGACTGTTTTAGGTAGTAAAGCCAGTTTGAATATAGCGCAATATGTTAGTAATGTTGATCAAAATGGCAATGTAATAACACTTACTGAGGCAATTAAAACTTGGGAAGAAAGCTCGAAAACACTTAAAACGAGTATGACTGAATTATTCGAAATCTTGAAGTAAAATGAAAGCAATGTCAGAAAAAATTGATCTCTGTAATTTAGATAAAACCAACTGGAAATCATTTCGTTTTGAAGAAATTGCCAATAGAGTTTCTGAATCGGTAGACCCCAATACAACCGATTTGAAAACCTATGTTGGCTTAGAACATATCGACCCGGAAGATATTCATATCAAACGTTTTGGTACACCTTCCGACGTAAGTGGCGGAAAATTAAAATGCTATCCTGGCGATGTTATATTTGGTAAACGCAGAGCCTACCAACGAAAAGCGGCCGTAGTTGATTTTGAAGGAATTTGCTCAGCGCATGCTTTTGTTTTTAGAGCAAACGCCAAGGTAATTAACCCAAAGTTATTCCCTTTCTTTTTACATTCCGACCAATTTATGCACCGTGCAGTGGATATTTCGGTAGGAGGTCTTTCTCCAACCATAAATTGGGGCGATTTAAAAGGACAAGAATTCCTCCTCCCACCCAAAGCCGAGCAAGCCCGTTTGGCCGAATTGCTCTGGGCTATGGATGAGGTGATTGAGAAGGAGAAGGGGGTGTTAGAGAAATTGGAAATAATTTTGGATAGTTTATTTCAACAGTTTAGATTTAAAAACATGCAATGGGGCAAGCTTAAAATTGGAGACTTAATGAATTTTAATTATGGAAAAGCATTAAAAGAATCTGATAGAATTGAAGGTGAATTTCCTGTTATTACATCTTCTGGCGTCCAGGGAACGCACACTGATTATATTACAAAAGGACCTGGTATTGTTGTTGGTCGAAAAGGAAATGTTGGTCAAGTTACTTGGATTGACAAAAGTTTCTGGACTACAGATACAGCCTATTATATAACAATTAAATCTGCATACACGACTATTCCAATAAAGTTCTTCTATTATCTCTTACGAGCAGCCAATTTGCAAAAACTTTCTATTGCTACAGCTGTGCCGGGTTTAAATAGAGATGACGCTTTAATGGCCACGGTTTACTTACCCGAAAAGAATGAAATAGCATCCTATATTAAAAAATTTGAGTCAGTTGAATTAGAAATAAAAAATTTGAAAGACAAAATAATTGCTTCCCAATCTCTACAAAAAAGCCTTATCAACCAAATCTTTTAACCTATGGCCTTTACCGAACTCAATAGCGTAGAGCATTACATCATTCATCAAATAGTTTGCCTAATTTTTAAAATTGAAATAATAATATTCCGTATTCCGATATGGAATATTATTCGTTAATAAATTGATATTTAGTTAATATTTTATTAGTATTGCATATTCGAATATGGAATATGTAAAATGAAAGTTCAGCAACAAATCATTAGCCCACAGGATATCGTTATTTTGCTAAAAATAGTAGCACTGGGAAATAATCCGTGGCTTCAAAGTAGCCTGGCAGAGTCGCTATACATAAGTCAATCGGAAGTGAGTAAATCGCTGATGCGCTCAAAATACGCCGGATTATTAGATGCTTCGGGCAAAAAAGTAAGCCGCTTGGCATTAATGGAGTTTTTGCAGTATGGTATTAAGTATGTGTTTCCGCAAAAACCTGGCGCACTAGTTAGAGGTATTGCTACCGCCCATGCTGCACCTCCGCTTAATCAACTAATAAAAAGCGAGGAAATCTATGTTTGGCCGTCAGGCAAAGGTACTATAAGAGGACAAAGCATTTTGCCATTATACGCATCGGTAGTTGATGCCGTAAAGCACGACGAAAATTTATACGCCTTATTGGCCTTGGTAGATGCATTACGAGTAGGAAGAGCAAGAGAAAAGGAATTAGCCATTCAGGAATTAAAAAAACGCATATTGGATGGAGAATAGAACAATCAATATTGCCGTGGTAGCCGAAGTTGCTCAGGCCTTGAAAGATTTAAAAAATCAAATAATTTTTGTGGGAGGCGCTGTGGTAAGTTTATATATCGACGACCCGGCAGCCGATGAAATTCGGGCCACTACCGATATTGATATAACGCTGAATATTGTTAATTTGGGTAAATGGGCATCCATACAGGAAAAATTGGCCCAACTTGGTTTTCATCCCGATCCTTTTGGTCATGCTATTTGCAGTTATAAATACAAAGACATTCCTGTCGATATCATGCCTGCCGAAGATGGTCCACTTGGACCTGCTAATAAATGGTATAAGTTGGGTTTTGCTGATTTATGGAATGTAAAAGCCAAAGAAGAAGACATCCGGATATTACCTTCACCATGTTATTTAGCCACCAAATTTGAAGCCTTTAACGATAGAGGTAAAGATTACAGAACAAGTCACGATATGGAAGATATAATTTACATTATCGATAATAGAACAACCATTGTAGAAGAAGTGAAAAACGCCCTTCCCGAAATAAAATTATTTCTTCAAGCCCAATTATTGAAATTGGCTAATAATAGTAATTACGATGAAATTTTATCTGCACATATTCATCCCTTCATAATAGAAGAGCGTGCACCTATGGTGAAGTGGAAAATCAATCAAATAATAAGCTTTTAACCTATGTCATTTACCGAACTCAATAGCGTAGAGCATTATATCATACACCAACTTAGCGGAGTAAACCTCAATAGCGGCGATGTGCGTGAGCCCAAACCCGGTTACGGTGCGCAATGGCAATACAAATCGGCTGCCGAACTCAATCGCTCGGTAAATGAAGTACTTATGGAACGGGAACTCAAAGAGGCTTTGATTCGCCTAAACCCCGAAATAGCCGCAAGGCCAGAGTTGGCCGATGAAGTAATATATAAGCTGCGTGCTATTTTAATTTCGGTAAATCAAATAGGTTTGGTAAAAGCCAACGAGGAGTTTTTTAAATGGCTCGGTGGCGACAAAACCATGCCCTTTGGCGAGAACAACCGCCACGTTCAGGTGCGCATTTTCGATTTCGACGACCTTACGCAAAACACGTATATCCTTACCAATCAATTTCGCATACATCACCGCGAAACTAAAATACCCGACATTGTGTTGTTCATCAACGGTATACCTGTCGTGGTAGGTGAAGCCAAAACTCCCATTCGCCCCAGCGTAAGTTGGCTCGATGGTGCTTACGAGATTCACGATGTGTACGAAAACACTGTGCCGCAATTGTTCGTTCCCAATATATTGTCCTTCGCCACCGAAGGCAAAGCATTGTACTATGGCAGCATTCGTTGCCCTTTAGACTTTTGGTCTCCCTGGCGGTTGGAAGATGAGGACGAAACCCTTGCCCGCCGATTGGGCTTGGGCGAAATAGGCAAAGAGATGGGCGATTTATTGCATCCTGCACGTTTGCTCGATATTCTGCAAAACTTTTCGCTCTTTACCACCAACAAAAAGAAACAACGCAGCAAGGTAATACCTCGCTTTCAGCAATACGAAGGCGCCAACAAAATTGTAGCGCGCGTAATCGAAGGCCGTGTTAAAAAAGGCTTGATCTGGCATTTTCAGGGTTCCGGAAAATCGTTGCTGATGGTTTTCGCCGCTCAAAAATTACGTCGGGCTCCGGAATTAAAAAGTCCAACCGTTATTGTGTTGGTCGACCGTACCGATTTGGATACCCAAATATCGGGTACCTTCAATGCATCCGACATACCCAATGTAGAAGCCACCGAAAGCATCCGCGATTTACAAACCATGTTGGAACAGGACACCCGGAAAATCATCATTTCGATGATTCATAAGTTTCGCGACGCCAAGCCCAACATGAATACCCGCGACAACATCATTGTTTTGGTCGACGAAGCCCACCGCACGCAGGAAGGCGATTTAGGCCGGCAAATGCGAGCCGCCCTGCCCAATGCATTTCTTTTTGGCTTAACCGGCACACCCGTAAACAAAGCCGACAAAAATACCTTTTGGGCCTTCGGTTCCGAAGAGGACGAAGGCGGTTATCTGTCGCGTTATACTTTTCAGGATTCCATACGCGATGGAGCAACTTTACCTTTGCATTTCGAGCCTCGCATGGTCGATGTGCACGTCGATAAAGAAACCATCGACAAGCTTTTTGAAGATTTCAAGGAAGAAACCGCCCTCACCGAGGAAGAGGCCGATGCACTAAATAAAAAATCGGCAAAAATGGCTGCGTTTTTAAAATCGCCCGAACGGGTAGCCAAAATTGTGGAAGACATAGCTTGTCATTTCCGCGAAAAAGTAGCACCCCATGGTTTCAAAGCCATGATTGTAACTCCCGACCGCGATGCCTGTGTTCAATACAAAGAAGCACTCGATAAGCATTTTCCTGTAGAAGCCAGCAGAATAGTAATCTCTACAACTGCCAATGATCCACTTGAATTCAAACAAAAATGGGGCATTGATAAATCGCAACAGGAACGCATTGTAGATGAATACAACGATCCCATTTCCGATTTACAGTTTTTGATTGTTACCGCCAAGCTGCTTACCGGTTTTGATTCGCCAATTTTACAGACCATGTATTTGGATAAGTCTATCAAAGACCACACGCTACTTCAGGCCATTTGTCGCACCAACCGTTTATTTCCCAATAAATCCTATGGTCGAATTGTCGATTATTTTGGCGTGTTCGACGATGCCGCCAAGGCCCTTGAGTTCGACGAAGCATCGGTAAAACAAATCATCACCAACCTCTCGGAACTGCGCGAACAGTTGCCCAAAGCGGTAAAAGACACTTTGTATCATTTCGAAGGTGTAAACCGAACCTTAGAAGGTTTCGAAGGCTTGGAAGCCGCCCAAAATGCCATAAAAACCGACGATAAAAAAGATGCTTTTGCCAAAGATTATAAATACCTAAGTAAACTATGGGAATCGCTTTCGCCCGATAATATTCTCAATTTATATCAGGCCGATTACAAATGGTTATCGCAGGTGTTCGAATCGGTTCGTCCTGCTACCGACAATGTAGGTAAATTATTGTGGATGACATTAGGCGCACAAACCACTAAACTCATTCACGACAACATTCACGTAGGTGAAATTCACAATCTCGACGAATTTATTTTAGATGCCGATATAATTGAAGATATATTCAACAACCCCGATCCAAAAAATGCCAAAAAACTAGAAAAAATCCTGGTCAATCGTTTTAAGAAACATGGCGATCATCCCAGATTTAAAAAGTTAAGTGAACTCTTAGAAGAGTTGCGCGACAGAGCCGAGAAAGGTTTGATTACATCTATTGAATTTGTGAAAGAACTCTGTAAAATAGCCAAAGAAACCGTTCAAGCTGAAAAGGACCTAGAAGCAGAGCTACAGGAAAAATCACCAAAGGCCGCATTAACAGAATTGTTTTTGGAATTAAAAACCGACCAAACACCGGCAGTTGTCGAACGTATTGTTACTGATATCGATGCCATTGTGCGAGTGGTCAGTTTCCCCGGCTGGCAAAAAACAACATCGGGCGAACGGGAAGTACAAAAATCGTTACGTCAAGCACTGTTGAAATACCAATTACACAAAGATCAGGTGTTGTTCGACAGGGCGTATGGTTATATAAAGGAGTATTATTAGTCAATCATGGCACTAGTCTATATCGCCAAGTGTTATATTACTACTAATATATTTCTAAAATTTTGACTGAATCACAAGCCTTTCTAAAGTCAAAATTCAATGGATTTGACATTGTTTGAAGTTGATGGGTAGCACTCTTTATAACAATTCTAAACCTAGTATTGTTGTTATGCTTCGTACAGCTATCCAGAAAACAAAACTTTTCACCATTTAGCGATATTTTTCTGGAAATATTATCCATACTTAATATATGATCTATGACTTGTAGAAATAAATCCTGAACATTGTGATCTCATCTGTCGTCAAATAGTAGAATCCTATTTTTCGTTTTTTCTTCATTGTTAGGTTATTAATATAACATCTGCTATGTTTAAAGATAAAGAATCATTTTAAGATTACAATTAAATAAACTTGTTTATATCTAAAAACAATATATAAATATATTAATAAAAGATATTTTAATTTGTTGTTTAAGTTTGTATTTTGCCACTGCTTATACATATTAATTAGTACACATTATAAAATATAACATCATTCAATCTATAAAATTAATAATCAACAATATATTTTCTCGATGAACAGGATTAAAGAAGTTCTTAAGGAACAAGGAAGAACACAGACCTGGCTGGCGGAAAAAATCGGCAAAAGTTATGTGGTTGTGACGAATTACTGTAACAA
>JAHEEB010000934.1 GCA_024640925.1 Bacteroidota bacterium
ACCCACCTCAGATTATTATTGTTTCATCGAAAGAAAAATATGCCCTGGAGGCTTTTAATTACGATGTTACAGACTACCTTTTAAAACCAGTAACCTATAGCCGTTTTTTCAAAGCTATAAATAAAGCCAACATAAGGTTTAAAAATAAAGTTGATTCAAAAGAAGGCGAAATATTTATTAAAAAGAATTCTGCTCTTGTTCGCCTTAAATACGAAGATATATTGTGGATCGAAGCTCTTGAAAACTATGTGATATTTAATACTTTCGCAGAAAAATTTACTATCCATTTTACTATGAAAGCTATTGAACACAAGCTTCCGGCCAATATGTTCACAAGGGTTCATCGTTCTTTTATTGTGAATACCCGTAGTATTAATATTATCGAAGATAATGCGATAATTATTCATACAAAAGACGGCAACCGGACTATTCCCATTGGAAAATCTTATAAAGATAAATTAATGGGAGATATCAACCTGATTATAAAATAAAATTCCCTCTTTTTCGGTTATTAGTGAAATAATCATTTCAATGAACAGAAAAATTAGGTTTTTTCTATTTATAATAGTTAGTATTAACTGTTATATTGGTAATAGTCAGGTTATCGATTCAGTCTTTTTTAGGGATCAGGAGAAAAAACTAATAAATCTTTATCAGTCTATATCTACTTCTGATGATAATACCAACCAGAGTGCTGAGGTTGCTTTTCACGATTCTTTATTGAAAGTTCTGAGTTGTGATGGTGCCTTCTTCTTTGTTTTTGACTCGTTAAAGAAAGTCGGTCGGGTTGTTTCTGATGATGAATCGTTGGTTTTGTATTCATGGA
Source organism: Bacteroidota bacterium (assembly GCA_024640925.1). Classification (GTDB taxonomy): domain Bacteria; phylum Bacteroidota; class Bacteroidia; order Bacteroidales; family UBA10428; genus UBA10428. The sequence continues at coordinate 827 of JAHEEB010000934.1, forward strand.
ATATCCCTCAACCCAATGGGTTTAATAATTATTACTGTATACTGCTCTATTATTCCAAAAAAGAAAAAAAACATTTCCTTTTCGATTTGAAAGAATTACCGGATTTCTTTTCACAAAACCGACAAATGCCTGCAAACATTAATGCATGGCCTGCTGCCTTATATTATAAAGTAATCTCAGTAAAATACAAAGGTCAGGTTTATTACACCCTACTGGGTTTTAATTTCAATAATATCTTATCGAATATTAAGGTTATTGAAGCCATTTATTTCAACAATAATAATGAGCTGAATTTCTCTGACGGGCTATTTTTAAAAGGGAACAAAGCTCAAAACCGCTTGGTATTTGAGTACAACGAAAGGGTTCAAATGATGCTCGATTATAACACAGAAAAAAAGATGATTATTTTTGATCATTTGTCGCCGGTTAAACCTTCACTGGAAGGTCAGTATCAATTCTATGGCCCCGATCTATCATACGATGGGTTGCTTTTCATTGACGGGAAATGGGTGTTTCAATCGGATATACTCCTTGGCAACTGACATTTTTTCATGTTTTATTTATTTAACTGACTCTTTTGCAGATTTAGAAGGTTGGCATAGGGTTTGTCTATTCGAAAACAAAATTTTTAAACTGAATTACTATGGAGAAAGGTACAATTGGAGTAACTACTGAAAATATTTTTCCGATAATTAAGAAATTTCTTTATTCCGATCATGAAATTTTTCTTAGAGAAATTATCTCAAATGCAGTAGATGCTACCCAGAAGTTGAAAACTTTTGCTAATACTGGCGATTTTAAAGGTGAGTTGGGCGATCTGACCATTAAGGTCAGTGTTGACAGCAAGAAAAAGACAATAACCGTTTCCGACAGCGGAATTGGGATGAGTGAAGAAGAAATTAAGAAATATATTAACCAGATTGCACTTTCCAGTGCCGAGGACTTTCTTGAAAAATATAAAAACCAGGCGAATAATATTATCGGGCACTTTGGGCTAGGATTCTATTCTACCTTTATGGTTTCTGAAAAAGTCGAAATATTCACTAAATCGTATAAGGAAGAGGCTGAAGCTATAAAATGGAGCTGCAATGGTTCACCTGAATACGAAATTGAGATTACTAAAAAAGAAAGTCGTGGTACCGATATAATTCTTCATATCGATGACGATTCCAAAGAGTTTCTCGAAGAGGCTAAAATAGAAAGTTTGCTTAAAAAATACTGCCGATATTTACCGGTAGAAATTGCCTTTGGTAAGGAAAAAGAATGGAAAGACGGTAAACAGGTTGAACTCGATAAAGACAGAATAATTAATAACCCCAATCCGCTATGGGCACAAAAACCTGCCGATCTGAAAGATGAGGATTACAAGAAATTCTATAACGATTTATATCCATTCACTGAAGAACCTCTCTTCAATATTCATCTGAATGTTGATTATCCTTTCAACCTTACAGGTATCTTATATTTCCCGAAAATAAAGAATAACCTTGATATTAGCCGGAATAAAATACAACTATACTGCAACCAGGTATATGTTACCGATTCTGTCGAAGGTATTGTTCCTGAGTTTTTAACCCTTCTTCATGGGGTAATCGATTCTCCGGATATCCCTTTGAATGTTTCCCGAAGCTATTTGCAGAGCGATTCAAATGTTAAAAAAATATCGGCACATATAACTAAAAAGGTTTCTGACAGATTACAGGATATATTTAAGAGCGACCGTGAACAGTTCGAGAAAAAATGGGATAACCTCAAACTT
>JAHEEB010000935.1 GCA_024640925.1 Bacteroidota bacterium
TTTTATGGAATACTTTGTGGTAAAGAAGCAACTGAAGAGCAATGCCGAAAAGAAATTAAGCCATTCTTAAATTTAAACACATTAAAATTTGTTCAAAATAAATATGGAGTATCAATTATGGTTCCACAAGACACAAATATGGAGACAAATTTATTAGTGTTGGGAGAATATTAATCAAATGCCGAACGCACAATGAGTAGATAGCCGGTAGCCAAATAGCTACCGGAGCACCTCTCACACCACTCGCAATGTACATCGAAGTACATCGGCGTACGAGTCTCGTACCGGGCGGTTCATCAAACAATGGGAATAGCATTGGAATGAATTTATAAAAAGCAACTTTTTGATACCATGAAAGCATGGGTTCGTAGCCTCTTTTAACCAGGCAATAAATCGTGATAGTAGTATTGAGGATTGGACGCTATTCATGCTTTTAATTGATTTTATTGGTATTCGTGAGGGCTTCGTCGTTCTGGACGTTACTCCAGTGTACAAAAGACTTTACTCGCTCCTGAGATCGCTTCGCTAAGTTCACCTTCTGGAACTTAGCGAAGCGATCTCACGACCAGAGGGAGTAAAAATATACCCATTGTTTTCTCTTTTGTAAAGTTTATTTGTATTTTTAAACTTTTATAGAACTTACGACGGCGCCCTGCTCATGCAGGGCATACACAAATGGTTTAGTGCATGCGGGTTTAGCTTCGCTGAGCTCCCTTTGGTCGGTTCAGAGGTTTGCGAATATTTGTGGCTTGTAAAAAAAATCGGTGTAAACTGATAGGAGATCGCCTCGTAATCCCGCACGACACCATACCATAAAACGTTGTAAACAACTTAAAAAAAATACACAGTGAATAAATTAACTATTTTAACTATTTTGATTGTAGGATTTTTCTTATCATGTGAAAAGAATTCAAACAATGATAATCCAACTGATAACCTTGACTCATTATTGATAATTGGGGAAGCTAACGTTAATCTGACTTTATTAGATACTACAATTTATCCTTCTGACAGATGCGATAGCCTATTATATAAATTTGATATTGATTCTGATGGAATTAATGATTTTCAATTTTATATTTATTATTGTTATAGTCCTTGCATATACATGTCAAATATGAGAATTGACTGTTTAACAAATAATAGTAAAATACTTACTAATGACACGATACAGACACCAGAGATTCTTGATTTGGGTGATACATTACAATCTTCAGGAAATTGGAATCCAGGATGTTTTGATATGTTAAGTACAAGTGGCATGTCTGAATTATGTGATGGTGATGGGATTATTCATTCTTACGGCAATTGGCATGATTTGATAAATAAATATATTGGTATAAAGATTGAAAAAGAAGATGATATAATTTTAGGATGGATTAAACTTAGTATTAATAAAACATACAATGATTTTCCAATTAATTTGTATGAGATTGGATATAAAAAGGCAGCTTACAATCGAGTAAATGGCCGGTAGCCAAATAGCAACCGGAGAACCTCTCACACCACTCACGATGTGCATCGGGATACGGGTCTACTCATTTATTAATTTATTTTCAGAGGTATTCCCCGCTTGTTACAGCTTGTTGCGACTTATTGCGGGGAAGACCAGAGGGAGTAAAAACATCGTTTTGTTCCTTAAAAGTTAATTTGAATTTTTAAGTTTTTTCCAGAGCTTACGACGGTTAGCAATAATGCGGAGAGCATTACATAATTGAAAAACTTATTTGAATTAATTGAATTATTTATAATTTTGCATCATGTGTAAGGATAAATTGATAACAGGAATAAAAGTTACTCAACAAATAAGTAAAGCCAGAAATATCCTGAATAATCAGGTTATTCCAAAAGAAGAACTGTTCCAGATTCGAAAAAAGGAAGGAAAGCTAAGTCCTGAACTTATAAGTGCTCTAAAATTAAATGCCTGATTTGATAATAATTGCAGGATGTAATGGTGCAGGAAAATCTACTTTTTCATCTTCTTTCTTACCCGAGGGATTAACTTCTTTTGACTATGACAGATTGTTTATTGAGAATTACAATAGCTTGTATGATAGTGAATTGAGAGATGTATTTGCTAGGAATCAAACTACAAAAGACTTTGAATCATCCATTGATAAGGCATTGTTGAATAAAGCGGATTTTTGCTACGAGACAAATTTTGATTCACATCCTTTACATTGGGCGCAGAAATTTAGAGAAAACGGATACCAAATAAACTAGATTTTCTTTTGTTTAGACAATCAAGAAATTGCAAGACACAGAATTCAAGTGCGTACTGAATTTAAAGGCCATTTCGTTGATAATAAAACAATAGATTTAAAATGGAAAGCCGGATATAAAAACGCAAACTTGCATTTTCGATTTTTTGACAATATTTTATTTGTAGATAATTCAAAACAGAATGATATTTATACAAATCTATTGCAGATTGAGAAAGGTGAAATAGTTTTGATGACAGAAAAAATACCTGACTATTTCAAACATCGTTTGCCAGATATTTTTAAATTAATCAAGTTAGAATAATGCACTATTGCTTATCGTGTAGATGGCTGACGGTCTATTCTGTCAGTGCACCTCTCACA
>JAHEEB010000936.1 GCA_024640925.1 Bacteroidota bacterium
TATATTCTCCCTCTAAATAATACATATTCCCATTAAATTCAATTGTTAAATCGATTATAAAGTAATATTTGTCATTTTCCCAGTTTACGGTAACAGTGCCCGAAAATATAGCATCATCTTCATTTATTCGGGTACCTGAAATAGCCTGGTTACTTTCATCGTAGTGAATATTGCTTCCGAAATCGATATAGCCTATTTTCCCTGGCTCGTAAGAGTGATATAAAAAAGTATATGTTCCTTCTTGCAGGCGTGTGGTATTTGTAGAATAAATTGTAAATCTTAAAAAATCGCTTGGGTTAATATCTGTAGAATTAAATTCGAGCTCATATTCGCGAAGAGAAATGTTGTAATCAGTACCATAATCAGTCATATAGGCACTTGTTAGTTCAACTTTATCTCCATTAACAGAAAGGTATCTGACAGGTTTTTCTATCTCAACGCAAGAATTTAGCAATAGAATACCTGTAACTGGTAAAAGAAACAAGGTCAACAATTTTTTCATAACATTTATTTTTACGAGATATAAGTTATAAATTATTAAGGAAAAGTTCAAAAAAGCACACCATTTTTTGTCGGATACATCCAATTTTAAAAAGACTGTATTAACAGGGTAAAAAGTCTTGTAAGTTTGGTCTCAGCTTTAGCCGCAACTTTCAATATTTCCTCAAAAGAGGTTGCTACAAGATTATCCGGATCACATTCATCCGTCAGTACTGAAATTGCAGCACAGGAAAGTTTCATTTGATTTGCAACAATAACCTCAGGAACGGTGCTCATACCAACAGCATCGGCAAATTGATTAAACATCCTGTATTCAGCCCTGGTTTCCAGATTGGGCCCCATTACTGCAACATAAGTGCCTTTATGTAAAGTAATCCCCTCCTTTTGCGCCAATAAAACCAATTTTTCATTTAGTTCAGGTGAATATGGTTGATTCATATCCGGAAAGCGGGGTCCCAGTTCTTCATGGTTTTTCCCCCTAAGAGGATTATCAGGCAAGAAGTTAATATGATCATCAAGTAACATTAATTCCCCTTTTCGGAATTCCTTATTCAAAGCACCGGCAGCATTAGAAAGCAGTAACCGTTTAATCCCAAGATATTTCATAACGCGAATAGGAAAAGTAACTTCAGCCAGGCTATATCCTTCATAAAAATGAAATCTTCCCTGCATGGCAATTATTTTTTCCTTACCTATTGAACCATAAATAAGGTTGCCATGATGAGATTCTACAGTTGAAACAGGAAAATGAGGAATGGTACTATAATCTATTTTCTTTTCGATAGATATTTCGTTTACCATTTGTCCCAGACCAGTTCCAAGAACAATTCCTGTTGTTGGTGATTCAACACCTTGTTTTTTCAGGAATTCAACTGCTTCAGTAATTTTTTCGAGTAGCATTTTGATTATTTTTGAGAATAAAATTAATAAAATGTTATTCATCATTGCCCAGTATGCTAAAAATAGAAGCAGGAAAAAATCAAAAAACAATTCCTTTCTTCCTTACAAGTAAATTATTGTTTTCAACTAAATAAAATATAATTACCTTCGTAAACAAAAAACAGGATGTTTACCGGTATAATTGAAGAAGCAGCCATTGTTACTGGCTTGGAAAAGGATAAAGAAAACCTACATATTACACTTGAATGTTCTTTTACAAGTGAATTAAAAGTAGATCAAAGTATTTCTCATAACGGAGTATGTCTCACTGTAGTAAAAAAGTCGGGAAAAACATACACTGTAACAGCCATAAAGGAAACCCTCATAAAATCGAACCTCGGCAATTTAAAAATCGGAGATAAAGTTAACCTTGAACGTAGCGCAAAACTTGATGGCCGGTTTGACGGACATATTGTTCAGGGACATGTAGATCAGACTGCAGTATGTAAAAATGTAACTGAAGCTGAAGGAAGCTGGTATTATACCTTTGAATATAAACCCTTACAAAACGATTATATTACTGTAGAAAAGGGCTCTGTTTCTGTTAATGGTGTGAGTCTTACTGTTGTTAATTCAAAAGACAATTCTTTTGAGGTAGCCATTATTCCATATACTTTTGAGAACACCAATTTTCACCAAATAAAGTCAGGAACTACAGTGAACCTGGAATTTGATATTATTGGTAAATACATTGCTAAAATTTTAAAACAGCAACAAATAGGAAATAAGGCTTAAATCTTTCCGGATATGAGTGTAATTGTTAAAAATCTTACAAAATTTTACGGAAAGCAAAAAGCAGTTGATAATATTAGTTTCGAGCTGAAAAATGGAACCATTACCGGATTTATAGGACCAAATGGTTCAGGAAAATCGACTACAATGAAGACCATTTGTGGAATTCTCACCCCAAATTCAGGCGAAATACTGATAGATGGAACAAACATCAACAGCTCCAACCTTGAGATTAAAAAACAGATAGGTTATTTGCCCGAGAACAACCCGCTTTATAATGATCAGTATGTTGAAGAGTATTTAAGTTTTGTTGGGAAAATTTATAAAGTTAAAAACCTTCAAAAGCGATTAAAGGAAATAGTTGGCCTTACCGGTTTGTATCCCGAACGCACAAAAAAAATCGGGCAGCTTT
>JAHEEB010000210.1 GCA_024640925.1 Bacteroidota bacterium
ATTTCCATAATTAATGGCAAAGAAAATTATAGGGGAATAAAGGTTACCAGTCAGCCGTTTCAGAACGGATGATATACGGTAAAACTGTTTCTTTGCATTGACTTTGCCGATTTGGAGTTCATATGGTGTCATGTTCCTGGGTTTGAATACAACCGTATTATGATCGAAATACTTCCAGTCGCTTGTTACCAGACGATTCTCCTTTTTTAGATCTTCATATATTTTTGTTCCTGGATAAGGAGTTAATACATTAAAGGAAACAGTACTGATTTTATTTTTTATCAGGAATTGAACGGTTTCATGAAATGTATCTTTCGTATCGGTATCAAAACCAAAGACCATGGATGCATGGATAAGAATACCCATTTTTTTAATTCGTTTAAAGGCATTTTCCAGCTGTTCGATTTCATTAAAAGATTTACGTATTGCTTTTAGCTGTTCGTTCGATACGCTTTCAATTCCAAAGAATAATGCTTTGCATCCGCTTTCTGCTGCAAGTTGCATTAGTTCTCTATCATTTACCAGTAAAGAGATAGATGCTTGTCCCACCCATTTTACATTTAAAGGTTTTATAGCTTTGAATAATGCTTTCGCATACTTTGCATCGCCAATAATATTATCATCGAGAAACATAAAGTTCTTTGCCCCAGACTCCTTTATGTCCCTTATAACATTCTCAACAGGTATATGCCTGATTTTTGCTCCAAAAAGATTTGTGACACAACAAAAATCGCAATTGTAAGGGCATCCGCGGGTTGTCATTATTGGCACAATATTAAAAAGCCTTTTTTTGATAATTTTACTGAAATCTTTTGGAACATACTTTTCTAAGTCAGGTGCCGGATCGTGATATGTTCTTTCCAGTTTATTATTCTGGAAATCATTGATTAGTGTACCCCAAACTCCTTCAGCTTCGCCAACTACTACACAGTCGGCATATTGCAGGGCCTCATCGGGAAGTATAGTCGGATGTACTCCACCCAATATTACCCTTCTGCCTCTTTTTTTAAATTCCCGACAAAGTTCGTATGCCCTTGGGGCATTTGCTGTCATACAGCTTATGCCTACCAGATCACACTCCTGTTCAAGATCAATATCTTCTGTTTCTTCCTCTATAATTTTAACTTGATGTTCCCGTGGAGTTAATCCTTCTATAATGTAAAGGGCAAGTTGAGGCATCATAAGACTCTTATTCGTTCTTTTTTCTGCATCAATAGTTGGAGAAATCAGGAGTATTTTCATGATTATATTTTGCGTAAGTTACAAACTCCCCTGTTACCTAACAATACCTTCTAGTATATTTTCATCGGCTTATAAACCACTAATCAGGCTGGAACCATGGAGAATATAGCAAATAAAGCTATTCCTCCAATCCCCTGCTTTCTTTGCAAATTGTTGGTCGATGTATGAAAAAACAGTTTTTATCTTCCATGTGAAATGAAAGGGTTTTGTTATCATTATCAATATGATTACAATAATTTTACTATCTGGAAAAAAGAGCAGATGCCATCGTTTAATCCCTGTGATTGTTGCTTTTACAGGAGTTGTATTTTTTGTGCAACAGGTAAAATCCCGTCCTTTAAATTTTAATTATACTGGATATACTGAGAAATACGAACTGTATGAAATTAAATCAAAGGAAGCTCAGAAAGAAATTCTCGGCCCAAATATATTTCAGGTAATGAATTCTTTCGACAACCATATCTGGTTGAATTTTTAAAAATCAACGAATTGAAAACCTGACTTATTAAAATGGAAGATCATCCTCCGTAAGAGGTGGTGCTGAAAAATCAGGTGCGTCATTTGACGAATCGAACTGTTCAGCAGGTTGCTGGCTTGAGCTTGATGATTTCGATGCATTTTCAACTTTCCAGGCTTTTACATCGGTATACCAGCGGCCATTAAATTCACGGCTTTCGATATCAAAAGAAACTTTAACACTATCACCTTCTTTCATGGGGAATTGGTCTATTTTATCGCCCCAGAGGTTAAAACAGATTTTTTTTGGATATTGTTCGCTTGTTTCAATAACATACTCGCGTTTACGCCATTTGCCATTGCGGCCTTCGCCAGTTTGTTCGGCTAAAAGTTGAATAACTTTTCCTGTAGTTTCCATCATGAGTTTGTTTCTTACAAAGAAAAAAAAATTGATTTATTTTTCCTAAAATTCTCTAAAACAATCTTAAAAACTTTCGTGGTGTAGGTGTTTCGAACCGCAATTTTTCGTTAGAAACAGGGTGGACAAAAGCAAGCACCCAGGCATGAAGTCCCAGACGCCCGATAGGATTGATTTCCGAACCATATTTTTTGTCCCCAACAATAATATGGCCGATATCTTTCATATGCACCCGAATCTGGTTCTTTTTACCCGTTTCGAGGTTTACTTTTAACAGAGAATATTTTTTATTTTTCTGAACAAGTTCATAATGTGTTATTGCTTTTTCTCCTTTTTCAGCATCCTGGCTTGAATAAACAATCAAGGCTTTACTTTCCCATATATAAGATGTAATGGTATCATTGGTTTTATCGACAGCGCCTTCAACAACTGCCAGGTAGGTCCTTTCTGAGACTGTTTCGTGCCACGATTCCTGCAAAGCCCTCTGAATTTTCTCGCTCTTTGCGAACATCATTAATCCCGAAGTATCTCTGTCAAGCCTGTGAACGACAAATATTTTATTGGCAGGGTTTTGTTTTTTAACATGCACACTCAACATGCTGTATGCATTCTTTGATTTTTCTTTGTCCGTTGCTATGGATAGAATTCCGGCATGCTTATCAATTACAACCAGGTATTCGTCTTCATAAATAATAGTAAAACCTTGGTATGACTTCTCCTTCGATAGTTTGACACTGCTTATTTCTACTGTCTGGCCTGGTATCAATGGTTGATCGAATTGAGTAACAACCTCTCCGTTTACCAGAACCTGTTTATCCCGTAAAAGTGTTTTAATGTTGTTCCTGTTTTTATGAGGGAGTTTAGCAATCAGGAATTTCATTAACTCACTGCTTTCGGTTACCTGTATAATGGTATCATTTTTTTTAGTCGATCTTACCTGTGTCGAATTAATCCTTTTCATTGTTTACTATTTCTTTTACTCTTCCGATTTGCCCATCTTCTAATCTTACTTTTATTCCATGAGGGTGAGATGGGGAATTTGTTAATATGTCTTTTACGACCCCCTCAGTAAGTTTGCCAGTTCGTTGATCCTTTTTTAAAACAATCATAACAAGCAGTCCCGGTTTAATGAGACTTCTTTTCGTGCCTTCCATAGAAAATCGAATACAAAATATAATACAAAAATGGCTACAAAGATGGACATTAAAACTCAGAATGAATACTTTTCGGAATGCATTTAAAGAAATATACTGAAAAACAGAATCCATTCCAATTAAATTTTCTGGCAAACAGGCAGAGGGTTTTAATTTTTAAAGTAATTTTAGTGAAAGGTATAATCTCTCTTTTTACAGTAATGAAATCTATATAAAGAAACTTTAAATCCCTGATTTATGAATCAATTCCGAAAAGTTAGATCTTTAGTCCGAAAGTTGTTTTTAGGTTTTGTCGGGCTGTTTATTTTTACCATGACCTTTTCACAAAATCCCGATACAATAAAGAACCATCTTTATAATCCAAATAATTACCCCTCTCAGGACACAACCCCGGTGATTGATTCAAGAGAACAATTTATTCGTGATTCGATTGCTGCAAGAGAAAAATTCATACAGGACTCGATTGCCGTACGATTAAAATTCATACAGGATTCAATAGCCCGTCGTCAGCGAATGCACGACTCAGTAGTTTTTTTGAAAAAGGAACTGCCAAAGCTTCTTGAGGCATCATTAAAAACTATTTCAGACCAGATTGTGGCATTTGTCAGAGATATTCCTGTTATTGGCGATTCAATGCTTGGTAATTTTACCTATGGATTATTGCCTTTTTCTTTGGAACAGCCTTTTACACCATGGAAACCCAATGTCAGTTTAACGGGTAAATCCATAAAGTTCAAGTCAGACAAGACTACACAGAAAGTAATATCCATGCAGGTACCATTCATGACTTGCTCCTTTGGTTATGGGAATAATCTGATTATTATTAACGAACAAAGCGCCGTTTTAAATAACAGGTGGGGGAATTATTATAAGATGCCAATCGATTCCGTATTTTATGACAAGTCAGGCAGGGTTGCGAAGATAAAGCGTTATGTCAATTTTTACCAGGCCTCTGCCACGTATCAGAAAGGAGCTTTTTTATTTACTCATCTTTCAGAAGTTAAACAGTTTGAGTACAACACTTCCAATCAAATTTCAAAATTTCAGGTTGTAAGCTTTTGCGACCGATGGAAAGCAGCAGATCCTAAAAAGGTCTGCAATATTGCAAATTATACGATAACAAAACAGGGCAACAATTATCTGGTTAACAGGCAGAACGATCCAAGAAATAATTTCTCCGATGGAAATTTCACAAGTGAATTTGATGAAAATCATACACTAAAGAGTCTTGCTTTTACTAATGCATCAAAAACCGAGGAATGGACAACTTTTGTGGAGTTGAATGAAGCAGGCGATGTTAGCAGATATATATATAAGGTAAAAGGGGTGGTGAATAAGACATTACTTGTCAATTATTACCTTAATGATCCGAAAGCTCCTTTTAAGGTGGAAACGATTACCTGTATTTTCGAAGATGATAATATAAGTTACTGGCAGCAAAACAATATGACAGGGAAGGTGCGGGAACGCAGCAGGGTTACCGGGGAGTGGGGCCCCTGGAAATAATGATTCGGTTTATCATTGTTTTTTACCTGCTTTAATTCTGATTCTATTGCATTTAGCATTGAGATGAAGTAATTTTCTTACTTAAAAAAAGAAATAGTCAAAATGAATACAAGTATTCGATTAATGTATTATTTTTGAAATTATTCTTAGGATAATATAAAATATTTAAACGAAATAATATGGCTAATTCCAGTGAACATCAAGCATTTGAAAATTTAGAATCAAAAGCCGTATCTCAACCCCTGGTAACAAATATTTACACAGCCGATCCATCAGCACATGTGTTTGAAAACAGGATATATATCTATCCGTCGCACGATATTGATGCAGGTGTACCTGAGGATGATTTTGGAGGACATTTCTGTATGGAAGATTACCATATCCTTTCAATGGATACTCCCACCGATACAAAGGCTAGCGACCATGGAACAGCATTGCATATAAAGGATGTCCCCTGGGCCGAAAAGCAGATGTGGGCGCCGGATGCTGCGTATAAGAACGGGATCTACTACTTATATTTCCCGGCAAAAGCCAAAGATGGTGCTTTCAGAATAGGTGTAGCTACAAGTAAAAATCCTGCGGGACCTTTCAAAGCTCAACCGGAGGCTATTAAAGGAAGTTTCAGTATCGATCCTTGCTCCTTTGTTGACGAAGATGGAAAGGCTTATTTGTATTTCGGAGGCATTTGGGGAGGACAATTACAAAGATGGCAAACCGGCAAATTTATTGCTGATGTGAAAACTCCTTTCGATTTGGAACCGGCTGATAATGCCCTTGCTCTTTGTGCAAAGGTTGCCCGCCTAACTGAAGATATGCTTGAATTTGATGAAAAACCACGCGACCTTGTTATTCTTGACGAAAATGGCAATCCATTATTAGCCGGGGATCATAACAGAAGATTTTTTGAAGCATCGTGGATGCATAAATATAACGGGAAATACTATTTCTCATATTCTACTGGGGATACACATTTTATTTGTTATGCAATAAGCGACTCACCATATGGGCCGTTTACCTACAAAGGAATTTTATTAAACCCTGTAATTGGTTGGACAAATCATCATTCTGTTGTTGAGTTTAAAGGTAAATGGTACCTTTTCTACCACGATTGTGTCTTATCGGAAGGTAAAACCCATCTGAGATGTGTAAAATGTACGGAGATTTTTTATAATCCCGATGGAACCATTCAAACTGTAAATGCTTACAAACTATAAAGAAAAGGGTTGAAGTGCTTAAAGGTATGAGTTACATCGAGTGTTACGTTACTCTATTCGGCTATAATTAATGTATTGATATTTCACGCCAGATTTTTCATCCAACTTGATTTCACCATCAGGTATTATCTGCCATTCTTTATCCAATAAGGTTGGAAAAAAAGAATCAGCTTTGAAATCGGCATAGATTCTTGTCAGATATAACCTTGAACTATAAGACAATAAAAGTTTATAAACTTGGGCACCTCCAATTACAAAATTCTCCAGAAGAGGATCACTGGTAGAAATAACTTCCTCAACAGAATGGACAACAATACAATTATCTGCCAAAAAGTTTTTATCATGAGTTAGTATAATATGGCGACGGTTAGGAAGCGGGCCGGAGGGGAGAGATTCAAATGTTTTTCGTCCCATAATTATGGTATGGCCGGTAGTTAATTGTTTAAACCTTTTCAGGTCGCTGGAAACATGAACAAGCAGTTGATTATTCAGACCAATGGCTCCATTTTCGGCAACGGCTGCTATAATAGAAAATTTTGGAATCATACGGCAATATCTCCTTTTATGTGAGGATGAGGATCGTAATTTTCCAGGGTAAAATCTTCATAAACAAAATCAAAAATATTTTTTACAGATGGATTTATTTTTATTTGTGGAAGGGCGCGAGTATCGCGACTAAGTTGAATTTTAACCTGTTCAAGATGATTCGTGTAAATATGAGCATCGCCAAGGGTATGTATAAATTCATATGGCTTAAGGCCTGTTACCTGAGCCATCATCATGAGTAAGAGGGAATAAGAGGCAATATTAAACGGCACTCCCAGAAAAATATCTGCACTTCGCTGGTATAACTGCAGCGAAAGTTTATCATTGGCCACATAAAACTGGAATAAAATATGGCAGGGAGGGAGGGCCATTTTATCAATGTCCCCTACATTCCAAGCACTTACAATATGTCTTCGGGAATAGGGGTTATTCCGAAGAGAATCGACTACCTGGCTGATCTG
>JAHEEB010000211.1 GCA_024640925.1 Bacteroidota bacterium
TCCCAATCCATAAAGGGAATCGAAACCGGATACCAAATCCATAACATCGGTTGAAGTGCCGGAAAGTACGGCTACATTTATTCCATTCAGGCTCATAGTAAAGTCTTTATTTTGTTTATATGGTTTTTCACTGTTGAACTGACTGAGTACACAGTCGACGGTATAATAGCGGGATGTTCCTTGTATAGGGACTATTACATACACATGCTGGTAAACATCCTGGTTGTATTTCGCAATGCGAAACTTGTGAGGGATTTTGAGGTTCGTTAGTATGCTCGAAACAAAAATGGAGAAACAATCGCAATCGATGCCTGTGGTTTTTTCTGCCCAGCTCCTGCATGGACGGCGCAATTGTTCCAGTCCTTTCTTGTCAAGCTTATATTGAATATGGTTGTAAAGAAACTCCCAGATATTCCGGCATGTTGTTTCAATGGTTGAACCTTTCAGGTATCTGGAAATTTTCTTTGTGTCGTTGAGGTATTTCCAGACAACCTTTTTCATTAAACCAACGGTCTGTTCTACTTCGCCATCCTCAATAATGATGCGGTCATTATCTTCCGGTAATGAGAAATAGGAATTATAACGGCTTCCGTCCTGAATTGGCCGGTAACCAGAGGTTATATCCTGTATGTTGATGTGGTTGCTCATTACATGATTTTTTCAGCATCAGACTCATAGAAAATACCATTGGCATACAGGGAGAATTTCATTTCCATCGGGATAGCCAGGCTGGCTGCAATGCTTTTCAAATCTTTGTTCTTGAATGCAGCTATAATGGAAGAGGCTTTGCCAACAACGCCGGAAATATACCCGGCAAGGGTTGTCCAGCCAATGAGTATCTCAATTGTATCGATATTGGTTGTGGTAAGTGGCTGTATAGTGAATATTTTCTGGGAGGGACTGGTGCTCGTTATGTATTTACCATTTGTGGTTATGGTTACAACCGGCTTGGTTATATTCATGCTGTTCTTGGTGGGGTTCTGGATTTGGATTTCTGTTCGGAAGGCCATTCCTTTTAAATCCACTTTGTGAATTCTTGGGTTGGAAAGGTTACTAACAACCTTTTCCGAAATCGTCTTCATCTTAAAGAGCTTGATGGCCCCAAGTGCCAACCCTCCTGCTATGCCTATTTTTACCCAGCGTTTCATTTCCTGCTTTCAGTTTTCTAAAAGCAAGAATAAGGAAGGTGAAATTGATGGAATCTATGAAAGGGGGTTTGTTGGTGGAAGGGGGGTAATGTTGAAGAAATGGTAATTAAATGAATTTATAATTTTTTTATTCGTTTACTCATTTTCATGAAAAACTCTAAATTGTAAAATGTGTTTTATTACTTTTCTGGCTTGATAATTGATAGAAGCAGCTCTTCTTATTTCTTCATCTTCACTTTTAAGTTGATAATAAGCAATATGTTTGAAATTAGGTATTAAAGAAATCCTTTCTAAAAAAAGTTCTAATTCTCTATTATTAGTAATTACATTTACCTCATAATTATCTGTAAATGAACATAATCTGTTTTGTTTGTTGGTTAAACAGAAAAACAAGCATTGGATTTCGATTAATACAGCTTCAGGCAAATTATCATGTGTGAAAGCTCTCGGATAGGCTAACAGACTATTGTCAGAATATCTTTATATATCTTTAAAAAGATCCATAAATTTCTCATTCTCTTTAAAATCAGGTTTAGCAACTTCCTTAAGATATTTGTTAAAGAAGTCAACTTTATATATCCACTTACCATAAGTCTTATTAGCATGTATCCATGTGTAAATCAACTTATCATTAAGAGGATTGAAATCTAAATACAGAAATGTATCATTAGTTATTGCCATTTCTTCAACCCATTTCCAGAAATATTTCCATTTTATTATAAACCTTCCATCTTTTGCTGAAGAATCAAGAGAGGTTGATATTCTTTTATTCTTCCAAGCATCTTCTACATTTACTATCCATATAAGCCTTTGTCCAGTCAGTTCTTTATAAAATTTATTTCGTTCTACAACTGCCCATCCATCAATTTTACACTTCTGAATTTCAATAACAAATTCATTTGTTTTTATATCTGCTCTATGCTCTCTATTTGCTCCACAGATAACTTCGCAAGCTTCATCAATTAATGCACCTTTCCATGCAGAATGCCAATCTGTTTCAGGCTCATAACCATTTGGTAATTCAGGCATTTCCCCTATATATTTCCAATATTGTCTGTATTTACCAACACATGCTATTACATCATAGTCTCTAAACCATAAGTCTTTTCCAATAGCTCCAGAAACTACATCCTTAGCTTTAGTTTTCTTATTATTAAACAATGCATATTTCATCGCTGTGCGTTTTTTTAAATGGTTGCCTGCCAAATATTTGACAATTGTTATTGTTTCAATGCAATATTTATAGAAACAAAAAATTATGATCCGCAGCGCCCAAAATAACCGAAAAATGTGCGTATTTTCATTTTTAATTAACTATCAATTTTGCAGTGTCTTGTGCGTTTGAACAGTCACACTCTTTGACAAGTTTTGGTTGCGCGTTAGACTTTTTGAGCGACTTGGCAATGTGTGTGACTGTGAAGCGTTGGCTATCTATAATCATCATAGAATTCTCTTTTCAACTCATCTTTTATTCTTATATCACAATATCCAATCTGACGATTAGCATATTCCTTATGGTCATAATAATTTAATCTATTGGGCAGTCTATCAAGTACGGATATAATATTCTCCCATATCTTTTTTTTACCTTCTAATATTTGAATATAGCTTGTTGACCAACTTTCATTTCTCTCAATAACGATTAAATTCTTAAAAATATCAAAATCACTATTTAGTTTTAGAAATCGCTCTAAGAACTCCATTTTTAAATCAGGAAATTTATAACAGATTATTCTAAAAACAACATCTATATACTTATCGTTCAAATATTTTTCATTAATAATATTTTCTAAATATTCGATTGGTTTCTTTCTATATTTATCCTTTGCACTTGGAAATAAAGCTGATATTGCACGTTCTGAAAAATAATAAGTTTCACTAGCAATAAAGTATTCAAAAATTGAATTGATTATTGTATTAGAATTATCCATTTCCCATATAAAATCATAATGCTCAGGTTCTAATTCATAGTAAGAATTGAATTTTAAAATCCTTATTAAAATATTTGGGTCTCGTTCTAATAGTTTTTTGAGAATTTCATTTTTGTAATCAAAACCTTGTTCAATTTTATTTGAATACAAATAAGCTTCTACTATTACGTCAAATGGAAAATTACTGAATGAAAGACATTTCTCGATAAAACTTTTACCTAAACTAATTTTAACATCTTCTTTCTTAATTTTTGTAAGTATAATTTCAAGAATCTCAGAATATATATCTATCTCATCCTTTAGTTTTTTATATTTGCCTACGAAAGTTAAATCCCAAAATATATATTGTGTATTCAACGATTTAATGGAAGACAATAAATCCGAATAGAGTAAACTTAGATGCTCTTTTTTAATATTATCAATTTTTAATCTATGATGAAAACTGAACTTTGGATTTACTTCTAAATCTTGAATTACTTCAAAAAGTTCAAAATAGTTGCCAGAATTAGTTTGAAAAAAGTAATTAAAAATATATGTAAAATTAAGATTGAAATTAAATTTTGTGAAATTTAATCCAAGTACTTTCAAAAATAATTTTACGTCGGCTTGGGCTAGATTACCAAATATTATATTCAAAGAATTTTCACATTGCCAAACAGAATTCCCCTTACTTACCTTTTTGACGTGCTCTAAAATTAAAGAAACATTTGTAAAAAGTGATTCATAATTATTTATGTCAAAATCAGTGCAATATTCTTGAAGTTCCTCTTTATGTAATTTTTCCTCTTCTTCCCAACCAAGTTCTCTTTTCCTTTGCCTGTTCTGTTTTAATACTTCTGCTAATTGATATAACTTGCTTCTATACTCTTTCTTAATTTCTTTTGAATAGTCTATTTTTAGCCAATCAAGACCTTCTAAAATATTTTGCAGTACGAAACAGTCCTCAAATTCATCAGGTTTAAAATATTTGTTAATTATCTGATAAATGTATTTTAAATCGTGTTGTAATATTTTTTCCGAATCTTTGAATTCATAATAGTTTAATTTATACATTATTTGTAGTAAAGATGGCTTACTAGCATTTTGTAAAAGATAGCTATAACACTTTAATCTAAAAGCCTTTATTGATTCTGAAAGCCATAAATGGAAAGTCCAAAGAGTTATTCCTCTTCCATTTCCTTCATGTTCATTAAACTTAAGTTTAAGAAAATCTGGAATTATTTCGGCTAAAACATTCTCATATATAATCTTATCATTACTGACTTGAGCATTCTTAATTAAAAAGTCAAAAAGCAAATGCTGAATTCGGTCACCATACATGTATCCTAATCTCGTAAAGCTAAATTTCTCTTTTATTGTATAAATTACTGCTGGCATTTTAGATGGAACTTTTATAGCATAATAAAACATTAGTTCCAACGCATCTTTAAAGAATTCATCACTATGATATCTGAATCGGGATAAAATTTCAAGGTCTTTCCCCGTTCCATTTGAGAATTTATTTAATTCATAATTATATCGAAATTCAGTTGTTGTTTCTGCTTCTTGATTATCAATTTGTTTTTTTATAAAGCTTAATACTTGTGGACTCAAATAAAACCAAAACAAATCAAGGTATTTCAAAGAATCTTGATGATTTCCTTCTTTTTCAATATCCAACCATTTTTTAAGAATTATTGGTTTTAATTTTTTCTCTATTTGTTTGTAATTGAAAGTGTTTATTACAGGTACAATAGTATCTGTAATTCTATTCTCATAGTCTAAATAATTGTCAAGAAAGAAACTAAAACTTAATAATTCATTATCAATTACTGCTTTATAGAAGATATAAGTCGAGAATATCTGGTCTGATATTTTAACAACCTGTTGTTCAAATAAGTCAACTAGTTCTGATTCATGCAGAGCATAACAAATTTCCCAAAACTTATTCTCTTCAACATCAAGACTTTTAAAAATAAAATCACAGAACTCCCTGTTTTTTTTATCAATACGAGAAAAGAAAGATATTAATGCTAATGATTTTTGAGCTATCGGTTCTTTTAATAGTTCGACTTCTTTAAATAAAGGCTCATAGTATTCATCATAGATTTGGGATGCATCTTCAAGCTCTAATATATTTTTGGCTTTAAGAGCTACCTTTGCACACATAATTGCCAGACGTGCATTGCCTTGCGCTATTTTAAGAATTCTATCAACATATGATGGTTCATTGATTTTAAAATCGTCCGATTGAATAATATTTTTTATTTCATCATTTGAAAATGCTTTAATTTCAATTGAAGCATAATTGAAATTGACAGCAATAGACTTTACCTGAGATAATGCGTAATCTCTAACGGTCACGATTAATTTAAGTGTATTTGGATCTCGCTTATTAAATAAGCTTAAAATCAAACGAAAGTTTTGAGAAAGTCTGTTTGCATCATCAACTAATAACAAATATTTTTTATCAGTTCTAATTGTAATAATAAGGTCTTCCCAGATTGTAATTCCATTATTTCCAATACACAAGAAGAAGAAATCATTTTTATCTGAATAAAGTTTTGCTAATTCAATTGCATATTTCGATTTTCCCGTACCTGGTGCTCCATGGATTAACAATAAATCGTTTGTTTCTAAATAATTTA
Source organism: Bacteroidota bacterium (assembly GCA_024640925.1). Taxonomy (GTDB): domain Bacteria; phylum Bacteroidota; class Bacteroidia; order Bacteroidales; family UBA10428; genus UBA10428. The sequence continues at coordinate 5,707 of JAHEEB010000211.1, forward strand.
CTCCATCTTCTAATTCCTTTTCTCGACCAAAGAAAGTATTACTTAATGGTGTTGAAATTTTATTTTTCTCGTAATTAGTAATAAACTCAGAAGGCTCTTGAATTTGACCAGTTCCAACTTTGATTCCTAGATAAGTTCCTAAAATTGGATAATCTAGAACTGCAAATGCCAAATCTCGAATCCCTTTTAATTCAAGGATACACTTTGGATTTTGTTTTTTACATAATTCTTCAAGATTTTTCTTTTCAACAGGTTTAATACGTTCTGTAAAGCATAAAATTACTTTATCAATCTCTTCTTTCTTTAATCCTGTTTTTGAAGTCTCGAAGCAGTTTTCAATATCCAATTTTAGTTTATTATAGAAACTTTGCCCTTTTTCTAGTCTTTCTCTTGTAGTATATTCAGCAAAAATTAATTGATTGTCAGGACTAGTGAAATATGAATCAGGAATTCCCTTTCTTGACTTTTCTTTTCCAATGACACTACCAATCGGAGTAATTGTATTTGGATTTAGTTTCAAATACAAAAAATGATTACAAAATTCTTGGAAGATGTCTCCATTAATCCTATCCAATGCATTTTCTATTTGTACAGAGTCTATCATTTGATGTAGTGGGTTGGGAAAGAAATAGCTCTTCTGCAAGCTGAAGAATCGGCCTGTGTGTTGGAGCTTGCAAATGTGCTATTTGTGCGTTGGCTGTTCATTTTTTCTTTTTTCACTGCTAAATTAACACTGTCGTTTCTTTGGCTTGTTGGTAACATTCCAACAATGACAATTAGCTCCGCTGAGCTCCCTTTGATTGGTTGTTGTTTCTATTATACAAACTCAAATTTTCGCTCTCTAACCCCCGAAATAACTGAAAAATGTACATATTTTTTGTTTTTGGTTATTTTTCACAAAATACAAAAATTCGAATTATCTAACAATATGTTGGTCTATAAAATAATTAACTTATAATAAGTTATTTCTTGAAAAGCTCTTATTAAAATGGTGCATCAAAATGCCCCACCAACACCTTAACCTGCTTAGGAGTAAAATATTTCGAACGCTTTTTCCAATTGGTTTCCTCCAGCTTTTCTACTAGCTGTGGACAGGAATTTATCCAATGGCTGAACATACGCGAGGCAGAGGCTTTTGAGATGTGCGGAAAATAAAGTTGTGCCAGTTCGTTAAATCCATATACCCTCCTTTGTATAAATATTTTATAATCCTCAAAGCAAATCTGTCTTTCTTTTATATAATTAGTACTAACAAGCTTTTTCCTATTCAAAAATCTACTATATTATCAG
>JAHEEB010000937.1 GCA_024640925.1 Bacteroidota bacterium
TGGAATTTTTGTAGGCTTATTCGGCGGTTTGACAGTTAATCAGATTCGGAAAAGGAGATTGAAAATTAAATAAATACGCACCCTAACATGCCATCAAATAACATACCGGTAGTATTTGTAATAATAAAGTAAAGTGCTATATTTAAGAGCTTAACGGTGCAATAGATTGGCGCTTCGAAATCCGGTACGTTATTTATGGCCATCATTATGGCGCATTTAAAAGACACACAACACTTATAAAATATGGCAATTAGTTTAGAGCAGATAAAAAAAAATTACGCTGGATTCGATGATTACAAAATTGAGTATTTAGCGAAAAATGAGATTAACTCTTTAGACCCCGATGTCGTGGTGATTTTAAAAGATGAAATCAAAAAACGTGGATTAGATTCCAACCTGAATAAAGGAATTGAAGCTCAAACAAAAGAGTTGACTGATTCGGATTTGCAAGAGTTAAAATCAAAAATTTCAAATTTGGCATGTCCTGAGTGCGGACAAAAAGGTTCTCCGTTGATTGGTACCTTGATTAGAGAAGTTAAAAGTTTTGTGTTGCTTACTCACTATAAAAAGACTCAATTGATTTTATGCCAAACCTGTGCTGATAAGAAAAGAAAAAAGCAATGATTACAACAGCTCTGCTTGGGTGGTGGGGTATTCCCTCGGGATTGTTTCGTACACCTCATGCGATAATTTCATCATTAATTGATAACAATAAACGAGAGATTATAAGCGATTCCATCTTGACTCAATTTGTGATTACAAATATTGGCGAGATAAGGACAAATTGGGATAAAGAAAATGAATTGGTTGATTTTATTCGACACAATAATCAGACGAATTGAAAAAATAAACGCGCCATAACAATATAGGATTTAAGGCACAGTTGAGCCAAAAAAAGAGGCAGTAGATCAATTAACCTACTGCCTCTTTTAAAAAATCGGGCATTGAAACGAACACGCTCTTGAAAAAGCCTTGTGGCAATGTATGTAATAAAAACCTGCGGATGAACTCATCAACATCCAGCTTCATCTTACGGAATAAGTTTGTCCGGTAATCCTTCCAGGAAAACAGCACTTTTCCGTCTTTGATTTCAATGATCCGCCTGTCGGTAATGGCTACACGAAAAACATACCGCGAAAGGTATTCCAGTACTTTCTCCGGTTTACCAAAAGGCTTCTGGATGTTTACCACCCATTCTTTAGAATATAACAGGGCTTATATTTAACATTGTACACTATTGGAAGATTTCGGAGAGTTTGGTATATTGTGGGGAAGAATGTGAATAAAAACGGATGGGAAGAAATGAATAAAAAATGAATGAAAAGTGCACCTGTAAATACTAGTGTGCCATTGAATGCTACACTTCTACATCAGATTAAACTTTGATAACTTTAATAATGAATATTAAGAAACAAGGACAAGCCAGTCTAATCATCTTTATTTTTTTGTTTAATACTATAATAGTAAATGGACAAAATAACATTTCGTCGAAATTAAAGCTGATTGAAGATTACAAAACATTCATCAGTAATAAAATGAATAAAGATAACCTTATTGGAGTCGGAGTTGCATTAATACTTGATGATTCGGTTATTTGGAAAGAAGGATTTGGCTATGCTGATAAAGATAACCTCATTCCTTTTACAACGAAAACAACACTTTGCATAGGTTCTGTTACCAAACCTATTACGGCTTTGGGCATTATGCAATTGCAAGAAAAGGGATTAATTGATATTGATAACCCTTTGATTGACTACCTTCCGCAATTCAGCATTAAAAACCGGAGAAACGATACAAGAGAAATAACTTTAAAATCACTGATTAATCATTATTCTGGTATTCCAAATGATATTCTCCTAAATGCATGGACTGAAACAGAAAAGTACACTGATGCTATTAAATATTTGAAAAGTGAATATTTAGGTTATCCAACGGGTTTGATGAACCATTATTCGAACATAGGTTACTGTTTATTAGGTCAAACTATTTATAAAGTTAGCAGGCAGGACTACCCCAATTACATCCAGCAAAACATATTAAATCCGGTAGGAATGGATAATTCGGGATTTAGTAAAAGTAAAGAATTAAAATACTTAAGTAAAACATACGACACTGATGGAAGTTGTAGAATACTGAAAGACAACAGTCATTTACCTGCAGGCATGTTATATTCAAACGTTGATGATATGACAAAGCTTGCTCAAGAGTTGATAGCAGTTTATAATGGAAAAGATGGAAGTATTATACAGTCTAAAACCTTAAAGGAAATTTTTTCAGAGCAGAAGAATGAGGCTATTTTAGACAATGGCAAAAATGGATTGGGCTGGCCTATCTATAAAAATGATTCTTGCTTTGCTGTTGTCTTTACCGGAAGCACACATGTGTCAAATGCCGGAATAATCATTATCCCGGAAAAGAAAATGGCTGCTATCTTTTTAGCTAACACAGTTGGAGGATTGGCTTTTGCTATTGATGGAATTAATAAATTTCTAAAAGCCTCAGGCTTGGCGGAAAAGGATCATATTCGTCAAAATTCAGACAGAAATATAAGTTCTGTACAGATTGGTGTTTCAGTTGATTC
>JAHEEB010000938.1 GCA_024640925.1 Bacteroidota bacterium
AGAATCGTACTTGGTCTTAGCCCATAATTCAATCTTCCCGGGTTGTCCGGCGAGTACAATGTCCTTTTCTGCTCCAATCTCATCAAGGAGCCTTTTGGGTATCAGCAAGCGGTTATTGGCATCGGGGACAACCTCGGCCAGGCCTTTGAAGAACACCCTCAGGAATGTATTATGTTCCCTGTTGTAAGGGTTCAGTTTTTTTCGTAATATTTTCACCTGTCTCTGCCATTCATCTTCGGGATAGAGTACGAGGCAACTTTCAAACACATCTTTTTTAACAATAATTTTTGCTGGCACCCCCTCGCTGAGTTGCTTGAGTATAGCTGACGGGAGCATGAACCTGCCTTTATCGTCGAGCTTACAAATATGGTCACCAACAAATGTTATCATCTCTGTATAAAAAGTCAGGGTAAAAATAACAAATTATTCCCACTTTGATCCATTTTGATCCACTTTTTCCCACTTTGTTAATAACTTTCTTTTTGTTATGAATAAACCTTATATAAGGGAAAAGTAATTTGAAGGGGTTGTGTAGACAGTAAGTAGAATTGTGGAGTTTTTGTAAATAGAAATGTGGAAGTTTGTCTGCAGGGGAAACTTGATGAAATTATTTCAATAACAGAATAGTTGGAATTATACCAAAGTAAAAACTATTAGCAGAATTATCATTATAATAAAAAGGTATTGTTTGTAAGAGGAATTAATGTTATATTTTTCAATTAGGGTTGTGAGAAAATTCGCATTGGTTTAATTATCCATATTATCTAACACTTTCATAATATCAAAGAAACCAACTGTCAATTTACAAAACTCAACATAGATTGGTGCCTTTTCTTAGAACAGGAAAAAAGAAAAATCGATGGTAGGAGAATGAGAAATAGGTTAGTTTTTTAAAAATGTTAGAATAAGTTAGTAATAAAAAAGTACAAGATCAATTGATTATCAGATTATCAGTAAATTTTAAGAGGAAATTTACATCAATTAATCGGAGCAATAAGACGAAAAATAAAAATTATATAGATTATTGATTTCTCTTTCTAATTATTCCCTTTTTCCTTTTCAATTCCTAACTAATTGTCTATGATCATAATAAATTTTACTCAAACTTCAACTAGACTACGAGCTAAAAAAGACAAGCATTCGGCCAGAAAATTTCGGAGTATTTTACAAAAAGTTTTTTTAGAAATAGATGGGACTTGTACGGTTTTCTTTTTATTAGTATGCCCTTTTGTCCCTGCCTTCCACGAAATTTATAAAGGAGTTGTTTACTACTTTATTACCACCGGGAGTAGGATAATCACCGGTAAAATACCAGTCTCCCTTATCATTTGGGCAAGCTTTATGCAGATTCTCAACGGTTTGGTATATTACTTCAACTTGGGCTTTTGTGTCTGGCGTGCGAATGAGTGAAGCAATCTTTTGTGATATTTGCTCGGCAGAGAATGGTCTGTAAATCTCTTTTACATGATTGATTATTTCTTCTTTTGGAGCATCTTGTTGGGCTTTGCATTTTTTATAAACCTCATTAATTATATTTGCTTTACCGGTTTCCTTCAACAAAGCAATTGCTGCCTGAAAAGCAATAAAATCGCCCAACTTCGCCATATCTATGCCATAACAATCGGGATAGCGGATTTGAGGCGACGACGACACAACAACAATCTTTTTTGGTTCGAGCCTATCCAATATTTTAATTATGCTCTGCTTGAGCGTAGTACCCCGAACGATAGAATCATCAATAATAACTAGATTGTCCTGATTAGGTCTGATAGTATTATAGGTAATATCGTAAACATGACCGACCATGGTGTTTCGACTCTTGTCCTGAGTAATAAATGTACGCAGTTTTGCGTCTTTTATGGCTACTTTCTCAACGCGGAAATTCTCATTCAGAATTACATCCAATAGCTGTGGTGTAAGGTTTTCACCTGCTTCGAGTATCCAATGCTTCTTTTTTTTCGATAAATATTCATGCAGCCCTTCTTTCATACCATAAAAAGCAGATTCGGCTGTATTAGGGATATAGGAAATTACTGTATGGTCAAGGTCGTTATCAATTGCTTTAAGAATTTGAGGGATTAGAAACCGACCAAGATTTTTACGTTCGAGGTAAATGTCCTTGTCGCTCCCACGAGAAAAATAGATACGTTCAAAAGAACAAGAACGACGCGGTTGTGGTTCGCGAACAACCAGCTCTGAGACCAGACCATTTTTCTTAACTATCACCGCATTTCCAGGGCTGACTTCTTTAACCTGCTCGGATTTTAAATTAAAGGCCGTTTGAATTACCGGTCGCTCCGATGCAATAACAACAACCTCGTCATCGTTGTAATAAAAAGCAGGCCGGATGCCCCATGGATCGCGGCACACAAAAGCGTCGCCATGCCCGATAATTCCAGCAATAGCATATCCTCCATCCCATCTCTTGCTCGATTCCTTAAGAATATTTTGCACATTCATCTGTTCGGCAATAAGATGTGTGATTTCTATATTTTCCTTATTTAATGCCTTAAACTCGTTGAACAGGTGTTGAACTTCCCTGTCTAGGAAATGACCAACATTTTCGAGTATAGTAACTG
>JAHEEB010000212.1 GCA_024640925.1 Bacteroidota bacterium
AACAAGCAATTACTGCTGTGGAAAAGAAGCAAGAACCAAAAAAGGAAAAGAAAGAAGTACCCCAAACAAAAGCAGAAACTCCTGAAAAGGTGATTGACGAAGTTAGGGATGAGGCTGATGATGATGCTGATGATACATCAGATAAGAAGCAACGTTCTCGCAGGCGGAGAGTTGAAAAAGTCAGTAGCAGTGCCGATTCAAAACGAATTAGTGATGCTGTTGCCGAAGTTGAAGCAACGTTGAAAAAGTCTACTTATCCTGTTGAAAAGAAGATTGATTTTCAAATAGGTAAGAAAGAAGATAAGCCAAAAGAAGAAGAAATGCGACCAATTAAGATAAATCTTGCCACTAATTGGAAAAAAGAACCAAAAGAATATCGGGAACAAAAAGAATTTCGCGAAATCAAAGATATTCCAGACAGATTTAATGTGAATGATATAAAAGATGATGATGATATAATTGATACTCAAGATTCCTGGGAAGTCCGCGAACCCAAAGAATCTGCTTACCGGGAAGAAAATACAAAATTTGAGCGTCAGATAACCTCGCAAAATGAAGTGAAAATTCGTTTTACTGAAGATAAGAAAAGCGATCCAAGCATGGATTTTGATGGTGTTATCAGTAATTCAGGTGTTCTTGAGATTATGCCGGATGGTTATGGATTTCTTCGTTCCGCCGATTACAATTATCTGAATTCACCCGATGATATTTATGTTTCCCAATCTCAAATAAAACTTTTTGGCTTAAAAACAGGGGATACAGTAAGAGGTACAATCAGACCTCCAAAAGAAGGTGAAAAATATTTTCCTCTTATTAAAGTTGAAGAAATCAATGGCCGTGATCCTTCTTATATTCGTGACAGAGTTCCCTTTGATTACCTGACACCCCTTTTCCCTAATGAAAAATTTGAACTATTAGGCAATGCAAGTACAAGCAATCTATCAGTCAGAGTGGTTGATATGTTTTCACCTATTGGTAAAGGTCAACGTGGTTTGATTGTTGCCCAGCCAAAAACAGGTAAAACTATTCTGCTTCAGGATATTGCCAATGCTATTGCGGCTAATCACCCCGAGGTATACCTTATGATATTGCTGATTGATGAAAGACCTGAAGAAGTAACAGATATGGCCCGAAATGTGAGGGGTGAAGTTATTTCATCAACTTTCGACGAACCAGCTGAGCGTCATGTAAGAGTCTCAAATATAGTGCTTGAAAAGGCAAAAAGAATGGTAGAATGCGGACATGATGTTGTTATTCTGCTCGATTCTATTACCCGTCTTGCTAGGGCATACAACACTGTTGCACCAGCTTCGGGTAAAGTTTTATCAGGTGGTGTTGATGCAAATGCACTTCATAAACCCAAGAGATTCTTTGGAGCAGCGCGTAATATTGAAAATGGTGGTTCACTTACAATCATAGCCACAGCCCTTACAGAAACAGGATCGAAAATGGATGAGGTTATTTTTGAGGAATTTAAGGGTACAGGTAATATGGAATTACAGCTCGATCGTAAATTATCGAATCGTAGGGTGTTCCCTGCTGTTGACATTACTGCCTCAAGTACTCGTCGTGAAGATCTTCTGCTTGATAAAGAATCATTATCTCGTATCTGGATAATCCGCAAATATCTGACAGATATGAATGCTGTCGAAGCTATGGAATTTATGCGAGATCGAATGCTTAAAACACAATCGAACGAAGAGTTTTTGTTAACCATGAATGGAGATTAACATATGAAGAGCGGGAAATATCCGCTCTTTTTCTTTTTGCTTATTTGGATTCAAAATGAATAAGCTTTCAAGTGACGAAACAATACAAAAAATAAATTAAATTATATTAATTTTGTGCTTTCTTTTAAAAAGCATTGATTAAAATATTAATAATAAGCGTATTAGTATGGCTAAAGACAAGAAATTTGTAACCTGTGACGGTAATTATGCTGCCGCGCATATTGCGTATATGTTTAGCGAAGTAGCAGCAATATTTCCAATTACGCCGTCATCGACGATGGCCGAATATGTAGATGAATGGTCGGCCCAGGGAAAGAAGAATATTTTTGGTGAAGTAGTTAAAGTAACCGAAATGCAATCGGAAGGTGGAGCTGCAGGAGCAGTTCATGGTTCATTACAATCAGGTGCCCTCACCACAACATATACTGCTTCGCAGGGGTTGCTGCTGATGATACCAAATATGTATAAAATTGCTGGAGAATTACTACCTGCAGTTTTCCATGTATCAGCTCGTAGTCTTGCTGCACAGGCATTGTCAATTTTTGGTGACCATAGCGATGTTATGAGCGCACGCCAGACAGGTTTTGCAATGTTGGCTTCCGGCAGTGTTCAGGAAATTATGGATATTGCTGCTGTTTCTCATCTTTCAGCAATTAAATCCAGAGTGCCATTCCTTCATTTTTTTGACGGCTTCCGCACATCTCATGAAATCCAGAAAGTTGAAGCTCCTTCTACTGAAGATATGAGTAAGCTTATTGATCATAATGCACTTCAGGAATTTCGTAATCGTGCTCTTAATCCGGAACATCCTGTAACGAGAGGTACTGCTCAAAATCCTGATATTTATTTCCAGACTCGTGAAGCTGCCAATAAATTCTACCTGGCAATTCCTGACCTGGTTGAAGAATATATGAAGGAAATTACAAAACTGACAGGTAGAGAATATCATCCCTTTACTTATTATGGTCACCCCGAAGCAGAGAATATAGTTATTGCTATGGGTTCGATTACCTCAGTTCTGCAGGAAACAATAGATTACCTTAATGAACAGGGCCAGAAACTGGGTATGATTTCAGTTCATCTGTATCGTCCTTTCTCGGCAAAATACTTCTTTAAGGTACTTCCGAAATCTGTGAAACGAATTGCAGTTCTCGATCGTACAAAAGAACCTGGAGCAAACGGAGAACCTCTTTACCTTGATATATGTGAATTATTCCAGGGCAAACAGAATGCTCCACTTATTGTTGGTGGCCGCTATGGATTAAGTTCAAAAGATACAACGCCTGCAATGATGGTTTCTGTTTACGAAAATCTTGCACAAAAAGAACCTAAAACCGGTTTTACTGTCGGTATTGTAGATGATGTAACTTTTACTTCTTTACCACTAAAAGAAGAAATCAGCATGTCCTCAAAAGGTACGTTCGAAGGAAAATTCTACGGAATTGGTGCTGATGGTACTGTCGGAGCAAACAAAAATTCAATAAAAATTATTGGTGATTCTACTGATAAATATTGCCAGGCATATTTTGCTTACGACTCTAAGAAATCGGGTGGGGTGACAACTTCACATCTTCGTTTTGGTGATAAACCTATTCGTTCTTCTTACCTTGTTAATACTCCTGATTTTGTAGCTTGTCATGTGCCTTCATATCTCGATAAATATGATATGCTAAGAGGTATAAAAAAAGGAGGTACTTTCTTATTAAACAGTATCTGGGATGCCGAAGAAACTAAAAAACGCCTTCCGGATTCAGTTAAAAAAGTACTTGCTGAAAAGGAGGTTAATTTTTATATAATAAATGGTACTAAAATTGCAACGGAAGTTGGACTGGGAAACCGCACCAATACCATTATGCAATCGGCATTCTTTAAAATTTCCAACGTAATTCCTTACGAAAAAGCTGTTGAAGAAATGAAAACGGCGAATAAAAAATCTTTCTCTAAGAAAGGGGAAGAAATTGTTAAGATGAATAATCTGGCAGTTGATCGTGGAGGTGAAGTTGAAAAGGTAGAAATACCAAAAGAATGGGCAAAACTATCCATTTCTCAGAAGGCTAATTCAGATGCTGGTTTACCCGACTTTATAAGGACTGTGGTTGAACCTATGAACCTTTTAAAAGGTGATGATCTTCCAGTAAGTGTATTTGTTGGCCGAGAAGACGGAACTTTTCCAAATGGTACAACTCAATATGAAAAACGTGGTATTGCCGTTGATGTTCCAGAATGGCAATATGATAAATGTATCCAATGTACCCAATGTTCTTTTGTATGCCCTCATGCATGTATTCGTCCATTCCTTTTCGATGAAGTGGAAGCATCAAAAGTACCTGCTGGTGTAAATCTTCTTGAAACAAAAGGTAAAGATACAGTTGGCTTAAAATTCAGGATTCAGGTTAGCCCTCTCGATTGTACAGGATGCGGTGTTTGTGCCGATGTTTGTCCTGCAAAAGAGAAAGCCCTTATAATGAAACCTCTTGATTCTCAAGCTAAACAAATTGATAATTGGAATCATATAATTAAAAATGTTACTTACAAAACGGATCGTATTGATGCCAAAGCGTCTTTGAAAAACAGTCAGTTTTCCCAACCACTCTTTGAGTTCTCTGGTGCATGTGCCGGTTGTGGAGAAACACCTTATATTAAATTGATTACTCAGCTTTTTGGAGACCGTATGATGGTTGCCAATGCTACTGGTTGTACTTCAATTTATGGCGGTTCTGCTCCATCGACTCCGTATACAATGAATGCGAAAGGGAAAGGCCCAGCTTGGGCAAATTCGCTTTTCGAAGATAATGCCGAGTATGGTTTAGGTATGGTTCTTGGTGTAGGAAAGCTTCGTGAGCGTATAGTACTTAAAATGAATGCTGCAATGGTTGAGAATTCAGTTTCAGCTCTGACGGCAGAAATATTTAAAGAATATCTTGATTCTAGAAATCTTGCTGATGCATCGAAAGTTACTTCTGCAAAAGTTGTTGAGGCTCTTAAAAAAGAAAAAGCTCCAATTGCCAAAGAAATTCTTGAGTTAGAACAATACCTCATTAAAAAATCTGTATGGGTATTTGGTGGCGATGGTTGGGCTTATGACATCGGCTATGGTGGACTGGATCACGTTCTGGCTTCAGGTGAAGATATAAATGTGCTGGTTGTTGATACTGAAGTATATTCCAATACAGGTGGTCAAGCCTCAAAATCTACTCCGGTTGGAGCTGTGGCTAAATTTGCTGCCTCTGGAAAACGTATTCGTAAAAAAGATCTTGGCGCAATGGCTATGACTTATGGTTATGTTTATGTTGCCCAGGTTGCTATTGGAGCAAATATGAATCATTACCTCAAGGTGTTGAAAGAAGCTGAAGAATATCCTGGACCATCATTGATTATCGCCTATGCACCCTGTATTAACCATGGTTTGCGTGTTGGTATGAGTAAGTCAAACGATGAAGAAAAACGTGCAGTCGAATCAGGTTACTGGCACTTATTCCGCTATAATCCTATGCTTGAACAAGAAGGAAAGAACCCATTCCAGCTCGACTCCAAGGAACCTGACTGGTCCAAATTCCAGGATTTCCTTAAAGGAGAGGTTCGTTATACATCTCTGATTAAAGCATTTCCTGGAGATGCAGCCGAACTATTTGCTGCAGCTGAGGTGAATTCGAAATGGCGTTATAATGGCTATAAGAGGTTGGCAGACATGAATTTCAGTAAATAAAATAATTTATTTTATTCAAAAAGGTGGCTATTTCAAGCCACCTTTTTTTTATCAAACAAACTGCAAGAAACAGTATATATTTGCAAACAAAAACAAAGTGGGACGTATATTGGCTATTGATTATGGACGAAAAAGAACCGGACTTGCAGTAACAGATCCTTTGCGGATCATTGCAAATGGTCTCGATACAGTCCCTTCTAATTCACTCTTTGATTTTTTGAAAAATTATTTTGAAAGAGAAATTGTTGATATAATTGTTGTAGGTTATCCAGTGCAAATGAACAATCAACCTTCAGAATCTGTTATTTATGTAAATGATTTTCTGAAAAACTTTAAAAATAAATTTCCGGATAAGGATGTTCAGCTTTATGATGAACGTTTTACTTCAAAAATGGCTTTTCAGACTATGATTGATGGAGGATTAAAGAAAGAACAACGAAAAAACAAAGAAATGATTGACAAAATAAGCGCAACAATCCTTTTACAGTCTTTTATGGAATCGATAAACAGAAAATAATAAAGATTAATTTCATGATATATCCGGTTGTATTATATGGTTCACCAATGTTGAGGAAAGTCTCAAAAGAAATAGATAAAAATCATAAAGATTTAGACAAACTTATTAAGGATATGTTCGAAACAATGGAAGTTTCGGAGGGAGTTGGTTTGGCAGCTCCTCAGATTGGAAAATCATTAAGGCTTTTTGTTATCGATACTACTCCCATGGCCGAGGATGATCCTTCGCTGGAAGGATTTCGTAAAGCTTTTATTAATCCAACGATTATAGAAGAATCAGGTACACCATGGAAATTTGTTGAAGGATGTTTGAGCCTTCCGGAAATCAGGGAAGAGGTTGAAAGGCCTTCTGTCGTTAAAATCCAGTATTACGACGAGAATTTTGATTTCCACGAAGAGACTTATGATGGTATTAAAGCACGTGTAATTCAGCATGAATATGACCATCTTGAAGGGCGTTTGTTAATTGATAATGTATCGGCCCTCAGGAGAAAATTATTAAAAGGTAAACTATCCAATATTATTAAAGGCAAATTTGATGTTGGATATAAAACAAAGATTATTAAGTGAAAGTGAAAAGTGAAAAGTGAAAAGTGAAAAGTGAAAAGTGAAAAGTGAAAAGTGAAAAGTGAATTACTTAATTAACTCTTCAGGTTTTATGAGTCTGCTGTACGTAATATGAAATGTGTATTTTTGCCTTAAAAGTTTACATATATGATAATACCCTATTAGCCCGAAATATTTTATTTTGGGCTAATAGATTGTTTTAGAGTCACTTGACTTTAAATCTTATTCCAGTTCTTGGCTAGTTCTGTCATGCCACATTTTATACTTTGTGACGAGATAACAATCGTTGTAGTCATCGGATTTGAACCAACAGAATTAAAATCTTCGGTAAGATCGATGCAATAAGCCTCTTTAAATTCAAACTTGCGAAGAGATGTATCATTTTCGCGTCGTTGGAAAACGATAGAACCATTTTTTGTCATATCGGAGCTTACAGCCCATTCTAAGAAGTCAGTTGAATCAGTCGA
>JAHEEB010000213.1:0-3169 GCA_024640925.1 Bacteroidota bacterium
ATCTGCTGCATAAGGATTGGAACCATTCCAATAGAACACATAATACCAAACTAGCTCATACGAATTGTTATAATAAGCAATATAATTTAACTGCCCGTTGGCCAGATAATAATCATAACAATAGGATTTGAAATTTCCATCTGAACTATAACTAACCGAAAAGGTTATGCGATTTTGTGAATCATAATAATAGTAAAACGCTCCGATAAAAGCTCCATTAGAAATGTGATATCGGTTAACTGATACAAGAAGATTATTATTATAAACAAAATAATCCATATATAATGATGTTTGTTCTCCTGTCACTATGTCAATTCCGATAGATTCTCTCTGACTAATAACATAGCCATTGGTTGATTTAAGATTCGATAAAGATTTCCAATAGTCTGCTGATTTTACCTCAATCTTAGAAGAGAATGGTATTTCTTCGTTAGGCATAATCTGGTTTTCAACATCATTTTCTTCAATATCTTTCGAACAACTTAATGTAAAAAAAGTTAGGGTAACTAAGATTCCCATAAATTGAAAAATGTTTTTTTTAATCATTTGTTTTGAATTTTAGATTTGTTAATAAAAAATATATGCACTATCCAGCAAAGTCAGAATAGTGCAGTTTCTTTTGGATTTTTTTCTTTGTTATTAATTCGTGCGAAAATATATTTTGGTATCGGTATATACAAAAAAAGGTGCTATACAAATGCTATACATGATTAAAGAATTGCCAGAAACTCATCATTATTTCATCTTAATTTTTCTTCCACGAAGATTATTCCATTCCCGGCTTTCTTCCGTGAGTCCGGCTTGTGATATGACCCATAAAATGGGAAATCGGGTACTGGTTTTTGGTGTATCGGCATATCCATCGGTTAAATAGATTAAAGCATCGGGGACAAACTTGGTATTGCCATATTCTATTGGTGCTTCAAAGCTTGTACCGCCACCTCCTTTTACTTTTATTGGTGTTGTACCTTTGTATTCATATACTCTTTGTATAGTACAATCGCATTCCACAATTCTTACCTGGGCACCTTTTTTCCAGATATGATAAATTTCACCGAAAAAGGCAGACAAATCTTCTATGTCAATACTGCCCGAGGTATCCACGGCAACTAATATTTTATTTCTTTTCTTTATTTTTATACCAGGGGTTGTTCCATAACGTTTAGATGGGCGTTTTAACGTGTTCTTTAAATAAGTATGTGTGCTGCTTTCGGCAAAAAGTTTTAATATGCGTTTCCAGTTTACCTGGGGTTTCATCGATTCAACAATGGTTTGAAGATAAGTCAGCAAGCCGGCTGGTATATTCCCATATTGGTTGGTGCGTGCTCTTTCCATGCAGTTGCATATTGTCTCATTGAGCTGACATTCAATAAGCCAACGTTCCGGGCCCGATAATTGCTGAAAATCATCCCAGTTGTTCCCTGTCATATCGGGTTCTTTCTCCAGAAAGTGCTTAAGATTGCTGTAGCCTTTGCTTTGGCTTTGACTTTTGTTTCCATTTCCGGGTTTATCACAATTGCTTTCGTTATTGCATTCACAGCCACTATCCAAATCATTTTCACTTTCTTTGTCGCATTCCTGGCATTCCTCCATCAACTCTACCAGCTTATGATAATAGTAACCAACATCTTGGCCAGACTTCAGTTTTAGCTTTGGAAAATGGGCTAGGGTAGGAGTATCGGGTAATAATTGTGCCTGCGAAACATATTGGTTTACCACCAAATCGGCTGCTATGGCAAAAATCTTCTTATAGCCAAATTCCGCAATTTTGAAAATATGTTTAAAAACAACATGCAACACTTGATGTTTAAGGGCTCCGTACTGTAATTGCTCATTAACAAGTATATTTTGCCACCATTCCGGGTTAAAGTTGAACTGGATCATCTGATTGGATGACAACACCAGGCTCATGGACTTTGTCATCCCGCTTTCTCCCTTCAACACACCAGTAAAAAAATGACCATAAAAGGGCTCATTCAGAAGGAGCTTTACTGTCGTTTTTGTTATTTCATCATGAATTGATGCCATGCTTTTTTTCGTTTTAACTACAAGATCACAAGGTAGCTTAACTTTCTGTTCTTCGTTCTTTGTGAGGGCCACTCATCTCTTCCTCTTTCATTTTTTCGACAAAGTCAACCAAATTATCAAATTAATTTTCATTTGAGGAATTACCTGAATTGCAACGTAGTTGCAGAATCTTTGTAGTAAATTAAGCAAATAACATATATTTAGCGTAGCCCGATATCTTTGTTATTGTTTGTTAATTAAATCCAATCAAATAAATAAACTTCGTTGAAATCTATTTCCAACTTTTGCAAAGTTGATAAATATTCTTCACGAAAGGTTGTCCTTTTATGATGTTCTGGTTGATTTAAAATATATTTTGCCACATCATTTATCTGCGATTTTGAATAGGTGAAAGCTCCATAACCATCTTGCCAATTAAATTTGCCTAAAATCACTTTTTTCTCATTTATCCATTTTGACGAACTGGCTTTTATATCTCCAGCCATTGTTGCAACAGAAATGGTTGGATGCAGTCCGATTAAAATATGTGTATGATCTGGATTGCTATATATTGCCAGTGGTTTCGATTTATTATTGGTGATTATTCCACATATATATTTTTCTAATTCATCTCTTAAATTTTCATGTATCAAATTTTCTCTGCCTTGAACAGCAAAAATAATTTGAACATAGATTTGTGTGTAAGTATTTGCCATGGGTTAATGTTTATTCGTTTCAATAAAGATACCGGCACTACGTGCCTTTTTTTATTCTTGTCATTTTTTCTACAAAGATTACGGCACTAGGTGCCTTAAAACACTTCATGATAAGTTTTGGGTTAAGCAAAATAAATATATATCTTTTATTTACAATGGTTTATTAGCAACATAGTTGCGAAATCTTTGTAGAAAATTAGCTATATACCCTTATTTAAAGGGGCATAGCCCCGATATCTTATTCATGCACTTAAAAGATGTCGGCACTACGTGCCTTCATTTGTGTTTGATATTCTTATTTACAAAGATTACGGCACTACGTGCTTTAAAACACTTCATGATAAGTTTTGGGTTAAGCAAAATAAATATATATCTTTTATTTACAATGGTTTATTAGCAACATAGTTGCGAAATCTTTGTAGAAAATTAGCTATATACCCTTATTT
>JAHEEB010000213.1:3269-5442 GCA_024640925.1 Bacteroidota bacterium
AAAGGGGCATAGCCCCGATATCTGAAAAGTGTGTTTGGGCATCTTTATACTCATCGATAATTAACACAGTTGGTTTGTCATAAAGTGTGTTTGGGCATCTTTATACTCATCGATAATTAACACAGTTGGTTTGTCATCTTTCAACTTGTGCAACAGACTTTTTGCAGCCGCTACTTTGTAGTTTCATCTTTTGAATTCATAGCGACGAATTATATTATCATCAAATGTGAATTTTGTTTTTGGCAAATTTTTCTGAAGCTTTTCAAAGTTCATTGGCGCCTTCTTATTCGTATCAAAAGAATCGGAATGAATTGAATATTGACTCACCAATTCTTCCAGAAAAGGCATTTTGAATAGCACCTTTGGGATATAATCTTCTTTAGTGAAAGGATTTCCTAATATGCTAAGATATCGTAGAGACGTAAGCTCTGTCAGCCATTCAGGAAGCGATTCCATATTTCTGTTCATGATTTCCAGACATTCAAGTTTTTCCAGGGTTTTAAGGCTTTCGGGTAAATCATAAAAAGAATAGCTGAGGCTCAGGTATTTTAGATTTTTTAATTTCAATATTGATTCCGGAAATGCCTTAAGCTTGCTTGCAGCTCCTAGGTCCAAAACTTCCAAGTGCTGCAGGTTGCCCAGTTCTTCTGGTATAAAATCAAACTTACCGGTTCGCAGACTTAATCGCTTAAGATTCGGAAGATTCAGTATTTCATACGGAAACTTTGACAGACGCATCATGGAAAAACTAATGGAATCGTTTTTTACCATACTGTTTACAACTCCCTGGCGGGTTTCAGCATCTCCTTTATCCAGAAGGTATCTGCAGCCTATCTGGTCATAATCAAACAAAATTTTCGCCAGTTTTATGCCATCTATCTCGGTTTTTTTGTCAAATTCATTAAGATAACTGCTTATTTTTTCCTCAGTTGCTGATCTAAAAAAGTAGGAATTTGTCAGCAGTTTTTGCAAAGCTGGAGAACCATACGCATTCAACGTTTTTTTAGCCCGATCACGAAAGGTTTTATTATCGTTGATTATCCAACATGCTAATAATTCGGTTATCATACCTTCAGGCAAACCATTCCGGTTTATTATTTCAATGGCTAAGGTATGGTTTGCCGGATCAACACTCTGAAGAAGTTTCAGTAAATTATCGTGCATGTTGTCAATTCCTGTTTCTTCCTTAAATAGTGATGTTTGGGCATTCAAAAATGATAATAACTGGTTTTCCGTTAGTATCATTTGAGATTTGTTTACTTTAAATGAAAATTCACCAGGTTTTTCACCCATTACAATATAGTTTGTATCATCCTTTATCTTTTTGCTCACCTCAATCCCCAGGCTTTTAATACGGTCTGCCAACATATTATACCCCGATTTGAATTTACCTTTCAACACTATTCTTGAATGTTTTGCTGGCAGATTTTCTTTAAAACAGGTTTCACTGCGCTTTTCAATTTCTTTTTTAACCTCAACATGGATGATTGGGATTGGCTCATTTAATATTTCTGCTAATTGATCATAAGTGAAATTATCAATCGCTGGCCGATTGTTATAGAGTAAAGCAACCATGGCTTCACGAATGCGAACAATTGGCCTTTTTAAGCTAATGTACCCCATGAGCGCATCTTTTTCTTTTATACCTTTTGATTTGGAACCTGCAAAACTACCTTGCTCAAGCAATGGTATGAGAAAAACTTCAGGAGGAATATTTGTTATGGAAGAATTAATTATACTGAAGGCTTTCAGATGAGCAAGGTTTACGATATCGGAGGATATTGTGTTGAGTTTGCAATAGTCAAACGTGATTTCCTCGAGGTTCGTGAATTTTAATATTTCATGAGGAAATGATTCAAACTCTTTTTCAATCAGGTAAAGTTTTGTGACTTTTTCAGGTTCTTCTAATGCAGAAGAAATACTTCTATAGACTGTCATATTAATATAGTAGGTTAGTAATAAAGTTCAATCATTTTCTCATCACCGGTTAATTTGGTCTTTGATAAGGTATTTTCAAGCTTTGAAAATTCAGGCCATCCATAAACATTATAACTGCTTGATAATTCCTCCAGGGAAGTCAACTTAAATAAAACTTCCGGAATAAGACTATTGTTACTGAAATGATTTCCCATTATGTTCAGATAGCGCAGCGATGGCAGATCGGCCAGCCATT
>JAHEEB010000213.1:5452-5878 GCA_024640925.1 Bacteroidota bacterium
TAAGTTGCTCAGGCAGCTCATATCTGGTATAGTTTAGACTCAGGTATTTCAGATTTTTCAGTTTTAGAATTGCATCAGGAAATTCTTTCACATTGCTTGTTGCCCCTAAATCTAAGACTTCCAAATCACTCAGGTTTCCTAATTCTTCGGGTATAATATTAAATTTTCCAGTCCGAAAGCTTATTTTTTTTAGGTTTGAAAAAGCAAGTATTTCCTCCGGGAATTTAGTCAGACGCATCATGGCAAAACTAACTGATTTGTCTTTTACCATCGATTTTACAACTTCCATGCGGGTTTCAGCATCACCATTTTCGAGGAGATATTTTTTCCCTTGCAGGTTGTTGTTGTAAAGAGCTTTTGCCAGTGTAAGTCCATTTATCTCAGTCTTTTTATCAAATTCAGAAATAAGCTCACTTAATTTTACTT
>JAHEEB010000213.1:5888-6973 GCA_024640925.1 Bacteroidota bacterium
TCGTTTACACTTTTAAAATTGTAGGTTTTGGTAAGTAACTTCTGCAGAGCAGGTGAACCATGAACGTTCAGGGCATCTTTTGCTCGGTCGCGGAAACTTTTATCGGGCCGAATTGCCCAACATGCAAATAAATTGGTAATAAGGCCTTCGGGTAAACCATGACGGTTAATTAATTCAAAAGCTATGGTATTGTTCGAACGGTCGCTACTATGCAGGAGTTTTAGTAAATTATCTTTTATTTCATTATTATCAGTCACTTTCTGTTCATTCAAAAAAGACAACACCTGGTTTTCTGTTATTACCAATGGAGAACAGTTTTCGTTAAAAATAATTTCACCTGGTTTTTCACATATAACAATATAGTTTGTTTCACTTGTTACCTTTTTCTCCACTTCAATTCCTATGCTTTTCAGTCGATCGGATAAAATGTTGTTGCCTGTTTTTGATTTACCTGATAATACCATTCTGGATTTTGCGACTGGCAGACTATTCTTAAATAAAGCATCGCTCCGCTTCTCAATTTCTTTTTTAGCAGCAAGCTGTAGGGCGGCAATCGGCACATTTAAAACACCAGTCATTTGTTCAACCGAACATTTATCAATCATCGGTTGGTTTTCATATAGAAATGCAACAAGGGCCTCACGTAAAAAGAGTGAAGGTTTTATTGTATTGATGTATTTCATAAGAACCTGGTGTTCTTTTTTACCGGTCTCTTCTATGCTGCCTTGCTCAAGATTTGGAATAAGAAATATTTCCTGTGGAATCTTACTTATCCAGCAGGCAAATAAATTAAACGACTTAAGATGGGGAAGCTTAACAATTTCGGGTGGTATGCTTTTAAGTTTACACCACTCAAAGGTAAGTTCTTCCAGGTTTATGCATTTAAATATTTCTACCGGAAATTTGTCAAACTGTTGATTATTCAGGTGAAGTTTTTTTACTTTCTCTGGCTCTTTTAAAGCTGAGTCAATGTTTTTGTAAGTACCCATAATCAATTTACTTCAATTAACTGTTCTTTCTTTACTATCAAAACAGAGTGTTTTTCTTTCTTTAATTGATGGTTACGACAAGATATTAATAGTATA